>JAFRBA010000027.1 GCA_017405115.1 Kiritimatiellia bacterium | reverse complement strand
GCGGCGGCGCAGGGTCTCGCCGTCGGCGTCGAGGAGCTCCGTCGGGAACGGGCCCTCGCCGACGCGGGTGGTGTATAGCTTCAGAACGCCGATCACCCGGTCGATGGAGCGCGGCGAGACGCCCGAGCCCGTGCAGGCGCCGCCTGCGGTCGGGTTGGACGAGGTCACGAACGGGTACGTGCCGAAGTCTATGTCGAGCATCGTCGCCTGCGCGCCCTCGAAGAGAATCGACTTGTCGGCCTCGAGGCATTCGTGCAGGAACTGGATCGTGTCCGTCACGTACGGCATGAGCGCAGGCACCATCGGCGCGTAGAGCTTCGCCATCTCCTCGGGGTCCAGGGGCTGGGCGCCCAGGGCGCGCAGCTTCAGGTTCGCCTCCTCCACGCTGCTGCGGACGAGGTCGAGGAAGTTCGGCTTCAGGATGTCGCCCACGCGCATGCCGCTCCTGCCCACCTTCGCGGCGTAGGCCGGCCCGATCCCGCGGCCCGTGGTGCCGATTTTCCTGCCTGCGGGCCGGAGGGCCTCCTCCGCGCGGTCCAGGGCCCGATGCCACTGCATCACCATCTGCGCGCGCTCGGAGATGTGGAACCGGCCCTTGAGCTCGAAGCCCCAGCTCTCCACCTGCTCGAGCTCCTTCATGAGGTCGAACGGGTCCATCACCACGCCGTTGCCTATGACGCAGCTCTTGCCTTCGTGCAGAACCCCGGAGGGAACAAGGTGGAGGACGTACTTCTTGTCTCCCACGACAACCGTGTGCCCGGCGTTCGAGCCCCCCTGGAAGCGAACGACGACGTCCGCCTCCTCGGTGAGGAAGTCGATGACCTTGCCCTTGCCTTCATCGCCCCACTGGGCGCCAACGAGTACTGTGTTCATGACTTTCTGTATTATACCATATTTGGCGGGGGTCTTCATGCCATGCGCCGGGTGGCGGACATGGACAGGGAGACCGACAGCAGGACCAGGAGCGCGCCCGCGAGGAGAAACGGCACGAAATGCTCTCTCCAGCGGTTGAAGACGTCCGCGTCGATCTTCGTCGTCTCCAGCTGGTCGATCTCGTCGAGGGCCTTCTCCAGGGAGTCGCGGTCGTTCACGGAGAAGTAGGTTCCGCCGGTCTTCTTCGCGATCGACTTCAGCTGCTTCTCGTCGAACGTCATGTCAGCGTACTGGACGACGGTCCGGCCGAAGAAGTCGCGCCCGATTATCGGCGTGCGGCGCGAGCGCGTGCCCACGCCGATGGCGTACACCTTCACGCCCATCTTCGCCGCGGCGGCCGCCGCTTCGTCCGGCTCGACGGCGCCGGTGTTCGAGACGCCGTCGGAGAGGAGGATCACGATCTTGGACTTCGGCTTGGCGTCCTTCAGGCGGGCGAGCGCGGTCGCGAGCCCGTCGCCGACCGCCGTCATCTGCTCGTCCGCCGCGATCGCGCGCCCCTGCGCGTCAAGGGCGATGGACGGTATCTCGACGCCCTTGAGCACGTTCAGGAGCGCCTCGTGGTCGGCGGTGAGCGGGCTGCGCGTCGAGGCGTAGCCGCCGAACGTCACGAGCCCGCTGAGGTCGTCGGGGCGCTTCGACACGAACTCTGCGAACAGCTTCTTCACCACGGCGAGCCGCGTGGTGTCGCGCGAGAAGCGCTCCCCCTTCGGCGTGAGGTCCAGCGCGTCCATCGAGCCGGAGACGTCCACCGTCATCGCGATGGCTATCGCGTCCACGGACTTCTTCTCGCGCGCGAGCGACGTCCGCGGGCGCGCGGCGGCGAGGGCAAGGAGCGCCAGCCCCGCCAGGAGCATGTAGGGGGTGAGCGCCGCAACGCGCGCGCGCCAGCCTGCCGCCCGCGAGGGAATCCGCCCAAGCGCCGAGAACCTTATGCCGGTCTTGCGCCCGCGCCGCAGCAGCCTCCACGCCGCCAGCGCAAGCGGCGCGAACAAGACCAGGAACCATGGATTCGCGAAGTTCATGGCCTCGCCCCCTTCCCGTCTGCGCCCGCATTCGCGGCGTCGCTCTTCAAGTAGCCGCGGGCCGAGTCCGTGGCCTCGTCCGCCATCTCCGGCGTCGCCTCCACGCCGGCGAACTTGACCATGTCGGCGGACTCAAGGAACCTGCGCAGCTCGTCGGACGGCTTGGCGGCGCGGAGGAACTCCTCCGTCGTCATGTGGGGCGCCCTTATGCCGTAGCGACGCTGGATGTAGCGTCTGACGACCATCGTGAGCTCGACGTAGAAGTCCTTGTACCTGCCGCGCCCCGGCAGCCCCTTCTTGAGCAGGCGGTCAAGTTCCACCCATGCGCGCTCGATCGGGCTCATGCGATGCTCCTTGATGCGCCGGGCCAGGTACTTCACCAGAAGCACTACAAGCGCCAGAAGACCTAGAATCGCTACAAGCGCGGCGGCGATCCAGCCGACGAGCTTCCACGAAAGCGGCGGAAGGTCGCGCTTCGGGTCGGCCTCCATCGCGCCCGTGACGGGCTCGCGCGCACCGGGCGCCTCGAAGTAGACCGGGCCTGCGACAAACGAGTACTTGCCCTCGTCCGACTGCGCGGAAAGTAACTTGGGCGAGACCTTCACCACGAACGGACGTATCTTGTAGACCGCCGCGCACGGCTCGGGCAGAAGCCTCCAGTTCATCACCTGCGTCACGGCGCCGTCGTTCCCCGTCTTCGGCTCCTCCGAAAACTCCTCCGCAAGGGAAAAGCCCTGCACGCGGTCGCGCAGGTCGGGAAGCGTCGCCTTGCGGTCGGACGGCGCCTTCAGCTCGACGCGCAGGAACACGCTTTTCGCGGGGTCTATCTGTGTCAGGTCGGAGTCGACCTTCAGGTCGACCCCTCCACGGCTCATCTCGAGCACCGTCGCCGCTACAAGTAGGATTGTCATATGGTCTTGTCGTAGTTCTCCGCTTGGGGCGTATTATACCATTTTCTCCCCCTCCCGCACCATCGCCCTCGATTTTTTGGACGGCGCAAACCCTTCGCCGGCAAAATTTGGTATAATCTCGGCAGTTTCAAACCGAGGTAAGGCCATGAAGACACAAAACGAACTCGTCCTGCTGGCGGGCCTCGCGCTCGCGTTCGCATCTGCACGTCCCGCATGCGCCGACACATGCAAGATAGTCGACGACGTGAAGGCGTCCGTCAAGAGCGGGTGGAAGAAGCTCGAGAAGTATTCGGACAAGATAGCCGAACTGCGGGAGGAGCGGAAAAGCCTCCCTGCAACGTCGTCGTGGACCAAGCTCTGGTGCGACACGAACAAGTCGGACCAGGACGCGAAGATCCGCAAGCAGCTTGGCCGCGTGCGCGAACTGCTTCTTTCGACGAGCGCGCAGAAGATCCTTGAAGACGTCGACGACATAGACGAAGACATAGCCTCGATAGAGGAGAAGATCCGCGAGGCACAGAAAGACCGCCAGCTGGCGGACGAGGGCGACAAGGACGGCTACACGAAGAAGCTCGACGAACTGGCCGGGAAGAAGGCCGCGCTCCAGAAGCGTCGCCGCGAAGCGGCGGCAACGGTCGGCGAGGAGTTGAAGGCGCTCGGCCTCAACGTCGGCGGGAAGGCGGCGGAGGAATGTCTCTTCACCGCGAACCTCGGGGACATCATAGACGGCGTCATCGTGTCGAAGAACGTGGCCGTCGTGGTCGAGAACCTCCGGGAGCTCATGCTGGTCGGCGACGTCACGGCGTCGCGGCGCTACTATGGCATGTACCTCGTCCTCGTGGACGTGCAGATCGCATGCTTTGAGGACTATCTGGCGAAAAGCCGCGGCGGAACTTGGCGTGGCAAGCTGGAGCGGATGCGCGAAGACGCCATTGCGCTCCGGGACCGCGCGCAGGAAGTCCTCGCGTCCTCGAACTACCTGCCCGGGCAGGACGCCCACCTGGCGCAGTCGACGCGGCAGAACGAGGCCACGCTCAAGGCGATAGACGCATACCTGAAGGTCCTCGACTCGCACGAAGCCGTCATAGCCGAGAAGCTTGCCACCGCGCAGAAGGTCCGCGAGGTGATCGCGATATCGTACGAGACGCTCAATCTCGCCGGGGACTTCATCCAGTTCGCGAAGACCAGCCAAGACCTCTTCAATTCCCTTGAGCAGCTCACCCTCCCGCCGATCGAGCTCTTCAACGACGCCGCGATCCAGCAGGAGTTCGTCGAGATCACCAAGAAGCTCAAGGCGGAGTGAGGAAGAACGCCGATCTTGCATAACTCTGGCGACAGCAGACGTCCTCGCATGACACGGCGGGCGGACGCATCAAGACAACCGTCCGTCGCTACTCGCCGGTCATCTGGACTGTACTCGGCGTAGTGGGGCTGCTCGTCGTCGCACAGGCTGAAGCGGAAGCATAACTCTGAAAGGAGGTACATATGAAAGTGCAGGAGTTTCTCGATCGGGAGAAAACGTATATTGCGGTTCCATTGGTTGTCACGGTGCTCGCGTTGCTTGGGTTAAACAATGAATCCGCGCTGCGACAGATTGCAGTTTCTGCCGTGGGAGTCGCAATCTTTATCGCGATTGTCTCCATGCGGCCTAAGGCAGTGTCGATTATGAGAGGTGCACCGTTGACGCTGTGCGCTTTGTTTCTGACCTTGTCGGCCATCATGGTGGTCCCGCTCTTTAGAAATCACTATGATTGCTCGATGCGCCTATTCGGTGCGTTGGCAGCGTTGTGGCTGGCTGCGCCTGTGCTTCTGACCGTATCGGCTGCCTATATGTTGGTACCGACGGCGAACATTCCCATCCCTTTTGTCACATGTGGGGTTGAGACCGTTTTTGCATGGGTGGTTGTTGCCTTGGGAGTCGCGTGGCAACACGACGGACGAGAGCGTACGCCCGTCGATGGATTCTGATGCCAATTTACGCCAAAAAAGAACACAACAAAACAGAATTACACACGAAAGGTCCTGAAGATGAAAAAGAAATCCTGCAGCATCGGCAAGTCGGCACTGAAAGAATCCACGGTGCTAGCCATAGTCGCCCAGTACTATTATGGCATTGGCGACGCAATGAAGCTTGCCGCGTCGTCGAAGTTGAGCTTGGGTTTGGGCTGGCGCCGTCCCATGCATGAAGAGGCCCACCAGGTTGCGTGTTTCATGCTCCAGCGGCATTGCGATCGTTCGCTCGAGGAGCTACAGGAATGCCCCGTCGTGAAGAAGCTACAGTGGAGCGCGGTAGGCATTAGACTTGGCGTTGAGCGGGCACGTCGGAAACTCGCAGAGGGCGATTTCTCACTCCAGCTCGGGATAAAGAACGTCGAGCAGATGTTGCTGGCTACATTCGGCGTCAGAAAGTAGTTTTCTGCAACCCAAACAAGGAATAAGGTGCTACGGCACAGTGGAAACATTGGAAAAACGGTCAGACCGTAATTCTAATGTTTGGAAAATGGTGTAAGAGTGATGCTGGGCAAGGTAAGTACTAGACAGAAAGGAGAAGCGATGAAACAAAGTGTTGTGGTTGTGGCGGCGGTCTGCATGCTTGCGGCAAGTGCGGCGGTTGCGGATACGACGCCTGTAATGGTGTCTGTTTGGAATCCCGCGCAGTTGCCGTCTTGCAAGTACGACGTGATGGGATTCCGCTGCTCGCTACTGTATGGCAGGTGCTATGACCTCACGGGACTTGACGTCGGGTTGTTCCAGATCGCAACAGGCGATTTCTCCGGGATTGGCGTCGGCGGCGTTAATTTCTCGAAGAGCCTTCTCTACGGACTTCAGGTCGGCGGGCTGGGCAACATGTCGGGCGTTGTACATGGCATCCAAATCGGCGGGCTAGGCAACGGCGGGATAAGCGGTGTACGTGGCATGCAGATCGGAGGCATTGGCAATGGCGCGTCCAATGACGTATGCGGCGTTCAGATCGGCGGTCTCCTGAACTGGAACCAAGGTGATTTATATGGGTTGCAGATTGCTTCGGGATTCAATGTGACCAAGGGCGATGTTTATGGCTGTCAGATTGCCGTTGGAGCCTGTCCGCCTTTTGTGCCTGGCGTAAATTACTCTGACAGCGTGTATGGTGCTCAGATTGGGTGCTATAACATACCCGACGGTGACGTGTATGGCCTGCAGATCGGCGGTATAAACAAGTGCGCGAATCCTTTGAAAAAGCCGGCTGCATGTGCGGTCTTCAAGTCGGAATCGCCGATTTTACCGGCGACATGTTCGGCGTCCAGATTGGCGTTGGGAACATAGTCAGGCGTGTGAAAGGCCTGCAGATCGGCGTCGTCAACTGGACAGAGACAATGGAGTGCGGACTACAGATCGGCCTCTGGAACCAGATCAAGAACAACGGCTGGGCAACCGTTCTGCCGATTGTGAACGGACATTTCTAGCGAAAGGGACAACTTTGTCGCGATTGGTGGGCGTTGCGGCGAAACTTCGATGTAAGAAATTACGAAGTCTCGATCTTGCCACGTCTGCGGCGGCGGTCGCGAAAGAATAGCATTCCGAAGACCTCAAGCCCGAGAAGCGACAAAACCGTAGTGACTACGGCGAGGAGATAGAGCCCTGCGGCGCTCGCCATGCCGATCCCAGCCGCAACCCAGATGCCCGCCGCCGTGGTAAGGCCATGCACTGAATGTCGGTCAACCATAATCGCCCCGGCACCGATGAAGCCGATGCCGCTGACTATCTGCGCCGCTACCCGGCTCGGATCTCCCTGTCCGCCAAAGCCATGCCGCGAGACGAGCAGCATCAAGGCCGCGCCGAGCGCGACGAGAAGATGGGTGCGCGTCCCCGCGACTTTGCCCCTCCATTCGCGCTCCGCGCCGATCAGCCCGCCCAGCACCCCCGCGAGCACGAGCCGTAGCACCATTTCAACAGTCTCGTTCATATGTCGGCCTAGCGTTTCCTCGCCCTGCGCTTGAAAAGCCCGCGCACCGCGTCGATGTACGGGCGATCCGTCGACACGTCTAGCGTGTCTATGCCGTTCCTGAGGAAGAACCGTCGAAGCTCCTCGCGCTCCTCGCCGGCCTGGACGGCGAACGCCTTGCGAACCTTCGCGCTCGACGTGTCGACGAGCGCCAGCTCCCCGGTCTCAGGATCCTCCAGCTCCACGAGCCCGACGTCCGGCAGCTCCGACTCCGCCGGGTCGCTGACCGGAACGCACACCATATCGTGGTGCCTGGCCGCCGCCCTGAGCAGCTTCTCGAAACCAGATGGCTCCGCACTTCTTCCCTCTTCCTTCTCCCCTCTTCCCTCAACCATGAAGTCGCTCACGAGGAAGACTACGGCGCGGCGCTTCTGCACGCCGTTCAGGAACCTGAGCGCCTCGGCGATGTCGGTGCCGCCCGCCGCGCCGTCCTCCGCGGCCAGTACCTCGCGCACGAGGCGCATGACGCTGTCGCGCCCCTTGCGCGGCGGAATGTACTTGACGATCCGGTCCGAGAAGAGGACGAGCCCGATCTTGTCCTGGTTGCGGATCGCGGTGAGCGCAAGAAGAGCCGTCACCTCGGCGGCGAGCTCCATCTTGGAGCGGCGCACAGAGCCGTAGCCCTGCGAGCCCGAGACGTCCACGAGGAAGAGAATGGTGAGCTCGCGTTCCTCGCTGTAGCGCTTGATGTAGGGCTCGCCGGTCTTCGCCGTCACGTTCCAGTCGATTGTGCGCACGTCGTCGCCTGCCATGTACGGACGCACCTCGTCGAACTCAACCCCCTGCCCCTTGAACGTGGAGTGGTAGTCGCCGGCGAGCTGGTCGTCGATCAGCCTGTTGGTGAGGATCCGTATCTTCCCCACCTTCGCCATCAGCTCTTTTACGTCAGTCATGGTGAATGAGTGCTTGGTGCCTTCGCGGCGGAGCCGCTAGTACTTGATTGCCGCCAAACCTCAAGCTCTCTGAAACTTTTAACTCCCATCAAACCTCCATGCCATTTCACATGCACCAAGCACCAGCGCGGCTCTGCCGCGCGAAAGCACTATCTTCCATCCATCACGGCACTGGAACTTCCGACAGTATCTTGTCGATCACCTTGTCGCTCGTGACGTTCTCTGCCTCGGCCTCGTAGGTGAGCAGGATGCGGTGGCGCAGCACGTCGTGCACGACCTCCTTCACGTCCTGCGGGGTCGCGTAGGCGCGGCCGTGCAGAAGCGCGTTGCCGCGGGCGGCCAGGTTCATGGCCAGCGTCGCGCGCGGGGAGGCTCCGTTCTGTATGTGCTCGTTCGCCTCGCGCGTCTTGAACACTATGTCGAGGATGTAGTCGCCGACCTTCTCGTCGCAGTAGACCTCCTTCAGCGTCGCGCGCAGAGTCTCGATGTCGCCCTGCCCGCAGACCGTCTTCGCCTCCGGCGGCATCGCGTTCTCGGCGAAGCGCTGCATGATGCGGCGCTCGTCCGCCTTCGACGGCGTCTCGACGAGGCACTTGAACATGAAGCGGTCGACCTGCGCCTCTGGGAGCGGATACGTGCCCTCCTGCTCGATCGGGTTCTGCGTTGCGAGCACGAGGAACGGCTCCGGCAGCTGGTACGTCTCCTCGCCGATCGTCACCTGGCGCTCCTGCATCGACTCGAGCAGCGCCGACTGCACCTTTGCCGGGGCGCGGTTGATTTCGTCCGCCAGCAGGAGGTTGGTGAAGACAGGCCCCTTCTTCGGCGTGAATTCGCCCGTCTTCGGCGAGTAGATGAGCGTTCCCACGACGTCCGCCGGCAGAAGGTCCGGAGTGAACGATATGCGCTTGAACTCCAGGCCAAGCGCCTTCGAGAGCGTGTTAACCGACAGCGTCTTTGCGAGGCCAGGCACGCCTTCGAGGAGGATGTGCCCACCCGTAACCAGGGCGAGGATCAGCCTGTCCACGAGCTTCTCCTGCCCGACGATCACCTTCGCGACCTCGTCGCGTATGCGAGACACCAGCTCCGCCTGTGCGGAGATCCTGTTCGTTGCTTCTTTCAGGTCCATGTTAGTTGTTAGTTGTTAGTCGTTAGTTGTTAGTCGTTAGTTGCTAGTGGGGTTAGGCCATCGCGGCGGCGAGGGCCTCGCCGAACTCCGAGCACTTCACCTCCCTCGCCCCTTCCATCTGGCGGGCGAAGTCGTACGTCACCGTCTTGGCGGCGATGACCCTGTCCATCGCGGAGAGGATGAGGTCCGCCGCCTCCGTCCAGCCCATGTACCTCAGCATCATCTCGCCGGAGAGTATGAGCGAGCCGGGGTTGACCTTGTCGAGGCCTGCGTACTTCGGCGCAGTGCCGTGCGTGGCCTCGAAGACGGCGACGCCCGTCTGGTAGTTGATGTTCGCGCCGGGCGCGATGCCGATGCCGCCGACGGTCGCCGCAAGCGCGTCGGAGACGTAGTCGCCGTTCAGGTTCAGCGTCGCAATCACGTCGTACTCCGCGGGACGCGTCAGTATCTGCTGGAGGAACGCGTCGCAGATGCAGTCCTTGACCACGATCTCGCGGCCCGTCCTCGGATTCGTGAACGAGCGCCAGGGCCCCTTGTCCACCAGCTTCGCGCCGTACTCGCGCTCGGCGAGGGCGTAGCCCCAGTCGCGGAACGCGCCCTCGGTGAACTTCTGGATGTTGCCCTTGTGGACCAGGGTCACCGACTTGCGGTCGTTCGCCACGGCATAGTCTAGGGCCGCCCTGACCAGCCGCTCGGTCCCCTCCAGCGACACGGGCTTTATGCCGATCGACGCCGTCTCGGGGAACCGGATCTTCTTCACGCCCATCTCCTCGAGGAGGAACTTCTTCACCTTCTCGGCCTCGGGCGTTCCGTTCATCCACTCGATGCCGGCGTAGATGTCCTCGGTGTTCTCGCGGAATATCACCATGTCGGTGAGCTCGGGGCGCTTCACCGGGGACGGGACCCCCCTGAACCACCTCACGGGCCTGAGGCACACGTAGAGGTCGAGGGCCTGGCGCATCTGCACGTTGATGGAGCGGATGCCTCCGCCGACCGGGGTGGTGAGCGGGCCCTTGATGGAGACGAGGCAATCGCGGCACGCCTCCAGCGTCGCCGCTGGCAGCCATTCGCCGGTCGCCTTGAAGGCCTTCTCGCCGGCGAGGACCTCCTTCCATTCAATCTTCCGCCCGCCGCCGTAGGCCTTCTCGACCGCGGCGTTCCAGACAGTCATCGCGGCGCGCGTGATGTCTGGCCCCGTTCCGTCGCCCTCGACGAACGGGATGATAGGATTCGCGGGAACGCACAGCTTCCCGCCTGCACAAGTTATCTTCTCTGCCATGTCCGTATATTATACCAAATTGGGCGGAAATGGGAGCGCTCAGATTTGGATCGTCATCCTATCGGAAAGTAATCACGAGCCCGAGTGGGACGATGGCGATGGAGCCGTCTGCACCGACCTGAATACGATAACGAGACGCATTCCCCTCTTCGAGGCAAAGCGTCCAGTTGGTGAGGTTTCCGACGTTTGAGCAATTCCGAAAGGTCACCGCGAGTGGCGTAGCCTTGCCTTTTTCGACACCATTAACGGTCAGCGTACCAGAAGAGGCGAACACGGCGTTCTCGATCGTGCCGTTGCCTGCTGCAATGAGATTCAACTCTGAAATCGGCGTCTCGACGCCTTCAAAACGAAGTGTAGCCCCCGAAGCAACGGAAATCGGCCCGACATTCTCCAGAGGATCGATGTCGCACGCCTGCGCGGAGCCGGACAATGCAAGAACTTCCGGGGTGCTCGTATAGGCCGTGGAAATCCACGCGCATCCCCCCAGCGTAGTGATCGGGATGTCGGTTATACCGCCGACCACCTCCCAAAGAGCCCCGTCCACACTCGCCTCGATGGACACGGCCGTCGGGTTGCGGCCGGCATATTGGTTGCCGCCCGTGCCACCCTGCTGGGCCGACATGTCAAACTTGACGACGTCATCCGCATCTTCCGGCAGCCGAAGCACAACCGAAAACCATGTATTGGGATCGTCGATCTTGCACGATTTATAATCGCTCCCGACTTGTGCATAGTGGGAGTAATCGTTGATTCCGTCAAACATTCTCCAAAGAGCCCAGTTAGCACGATACCCTTCTGTCACGCCACGGGCGCACTCACCGGGTTTCAAAGTAGTCCAATCGGTCACCTCGTTCGTGCAGATGTTCTGCTGGACGCCAGCGGCATTTTTAAGGGCGAATTCCGCAACCTGAACGTAAACACCGCTTTCGAGCCCGGAATACTTCGGAGAGGTGCTGCCCTTCTCCATGAACCAAATGCGATACCACGAATACTTCTGTCCATGGTTGTTCCGGGCGATGAGCGTACCCTGGTTGACCTTGAGTGTCCCGGAGAAATCATGCCGACGCTCCAGCACCCATGTGCCGGCACCCTCCTTGACCATCGACAGCGGACCAGCACCATCGGTTGCATTAAATGCGAAGTTCTCCACGCTGTTGCCGCCGGAAAGGACAAGCGTCGAGCCATTCGCGTCGGCAGAGGCAAAATCCCCGACCTGGACCGAACCGCCGTTGGCGGAGAACCCACCGCCCATCTCCTTCAATCGCACGGGACGGTTCGTGCAGGCCGCGACTTTCGTGCCCACGTACTCCATAATGCCCCTCGCGCCTGCCGAGCCGAGGAGATAGGCGTGGTCGACCTTGTTCTCCTTTTTCGCCAATCCGAAGGTCGGCTTGTAGAGCTCTGTCGCCGTGCCGAGGGCACAGGCCGTCCCGCGTTCGGCCAGCGAGTCGAACTGCAATGTGCCGTTTTCCACGGCAATCGCCCCTGCCATCGCATTCTTCTCATTGGTAAACCGCCATTTGCCGGTTCCCTTCTTCGTGATCTGCACGGTGTAGTTTGTCCCGTTCGCGGTCTTGCATGCAATCGAATTGGAGACGACGCAGGCGTTCACGGTGTTGGAACCATCCAAGACCAGCGGAATCATGCCAGTCGAGCCCATGGCGATCCCGTCGCCCGCGAAATACAGTCCGCCATGCGCGCCTGCATCGATGGTGATCGGCTCGCCTTTCGTGGCGCCGAGCGAGAACTTTCTGTTCGTCCACTCGCCCGAACCAAGGTAGAGCAGGCAGGCAGACCCGTCGCCGCTGCCGAGATTGATGGTCGAATTCTTGCCGACCGAGGACGGCGTGCCGGACGCGCCAAGCTTCATCACGCCAACCGTGCCCCTTGTCCGCTGTGCGTTCAGCGAGTAGATCGTGAATCCGTTGTTGATCGTGCTTTCGGTTCCCGTGAGGCTGATCTCCGCAGCGGAAATATATTTGAACGTCCCGGACAGCTTGCCGCCAAAAACAGACCCCGATTCTGTCGGTTGGAACTGCGTCACGCCCGAGCGCTCGACAAGGTTTGAGATCGTTCCCGTGCCCAAGACCTTGGCGAAGCGGAAATTGCCGGGAGAGGGAATGATGAAAGTTCCGTTCTCATTTACCGTCATCGTACCGCCGCTGAAGTGATTGTAGGCGGGCACGTTGGTAGGGCTGATCAACGTGCCCCCGTCAACAACCACTTCATGCAGCTTGTAGTTGGAAACCGTATCGCCGGACATAACCGCATCGCCGAACTGAAGGGCGCCGTTCCCCTTTTTGACAAGCTTGCCGTAGTAGCCCGTATTGCCAATGTTTACGACTCCCGCCGTCAGGCAGGCGTCCCGGGCAAGGTCGAATTCCAGCGTGACGGAATTCGACCGCGGAGCGAGCCACTTGAGCGACGAGACGAACGCCATGTCGTCGTCGCCGATGACGACTGTCTGAGTCCCCGTGAATTCAACCGTGTCCACGCCGCCGGGAAGCTTGGCGACCGGAGTCACGCCATCCTCGTCCTTGTAGCTCGACTTGCTCTGCCAGTCCGTAGATCCCGGAATCCACGTGTAGGTTGCCGCCGAAAGCGAGAGTCCCGCCACAGCAGCCAGTGCCGCCACAATCATGTCCGTCTTGCTTGTGTTCATTGTTGCCTCCAATTATTGATGTCAATGGTCCTGCTCCGCCCGCGTCGGGCCTGTCGAAAGAATCGGAAACGCCCGTTCTGCGCGGGCATCGAAGTTGAATACGGTAAATCCCTCAAGCCCGTCCCTGCGCAGCGCCTGAATGTGCTTGGCCATCTTCATGGCATCCGTGCCGTCGTTCTGCCAACAGCTGAGGCCGATGCCCGGATAGAACTTCGCACGCGCGCCGGCGAGCGCCTTCAGCTGATCCCGATAGGTCGAACGGAAGAAAACCGTGGACGGCGTATAGTCCATCGGACACACAAAATCAACCAAGCCGTTCTTCGCCCATCCCACCCAGTCCTGTCCATCGGCCGTATATGCACCTGGTATGCTCGAACGCACGGCTGCGGAGATCTCCACGCGGGGGTGGCTCCTGCGAATGCTTTTCGCAACCTCCCGGACGACACGCGTGATGTTCGAGCAGCGCCAGTCCGCCCACTTCCGCGCAAGACGCTTGTCCGCCCGCACGTCGTCGGGCCAGTTGGCGACCGAGAGACCGCAGTCCCGCTCAAAGCGCTTTCGGCATCCGTCGCAGAAGCAGAAGTTCTGGTCTGCGTAGCGGATATAGTCGAAATGGACGCCGTCGACGCCCTTTGCCGCAAGTTCCTCCATGGCCGACACCTCAAGCCGCACGTTGTCGGGATGACTCGGGCAGAACGTATGCCCCCAGGGGTTCTTGCCCTTTGCGTTGAACATCTTCACGAGACGGCCTTCGGCGGCAAAGCGTGCGATGCGGTTCTTGTCGATGCGTCCGCCCATGTTGTAGCACACGCGCCACACATGGCACTTGACGCCCCACTTGCGGCACGCCGCCAGGCACTGTTCAAGCGCGTCGCCAAGCTTCGCGACTGACGGATCGACCGGCAGGACGCTCGACGCATAGAATGCGCGATCGGCCCAGGTGAGATTGGCGATGAGATCGGTGAAGCCCTGCTCCTTCAGGAAACGAACCGAACCATCCCAGTCGCGTCCGCCAAGACCCCGTGCGCTATGGCACCAGACGAGACGCCTCTCTCCCTTCTTCCCGGGCACGGACTTGACGAACTCGCGCACCTCCGCGTCGATACGCGCCCGATTCTCTTCCACCTTGGCAGCCGATTCGACCGCTGGAATGATTTTGAAATCCGCGACGGCCGCGGTCGTCGTCTTGCGGTCGGCGTTCCTGAACAAGTTGATGCGCATGCTCTTGACGGCATCCCAGCCGCCTGGCTCGCCCTCTTTGCCGCACCCCGACCGCAGCATCCTGACATGGCACCACTTGCCTTCCTCGTCCAGAATGATGTTCCGCGTGTACCAGCCATTGCCGCTCTTGAAATAGAACATGGCGCCGTTGAGGCCGGAGACGTCATCGCATCGGAAGTCGAATTCCACGCCTTTCGCATTTGAAAGGTCGCACGGCAGCAGGAAATCCCATTTAACGGAGGCATTGGGGCCGTCGACCGGCAGCTCCACGCTGCCCTTTCGCGTCAAGTCTCCGTACCTGACAGGCGGCTGCCCCGGTCCGCGCACAATGCACGCATTCGCGCTCGCATCGTCGCCGATCGCGCGCCACGTCGCCATCACCTCGTCCGGAACGGCAGCGGCTTCCTTCTTGCCGGCCGCCACGGAAACGACAAACACCGCAGTGTTGGTCGGCGAGCCGCTGTAGGCCGCCAAGACGTGTCGGTCTCCAGCGCGCGTGGCGTTGACATTCCCCGCGTCGCACGGCTGAACCTCGTTGCCCTCCGCCAGCGTGTCCGGTTCCGGCCATTCGGCAGGATGGCTGAAAATGTAGTCCGCCTTTGCGGTGCGGCGCTTCAGCTTCTTCGCGCCGCGCTGGTAGTAGTAGTTGTGGACAACACCGGTCTTGGGGTCGAAGACAAGGCTTGGCGTGGAAATCAAGACGTCCCGGATGTTCGTCCTCTCGCGCCGCCATGTCTTGCCGCCGTCGACGGAAGTCAGCTGGAACTGCGCGTCGCGCACCTCTGTGCGCGCGATTGCGAGAATCCGTCCGCCGCCAAGGCATACGGCGCTCTGCTCCGTCGGCCAGTCCGCCTTGGACACGTTGTCCTCAACCGTCCGCTGCGTCCACGTGCGCCCGTTGTCCGCGCTCGTCAGGGTGCCCCACGAGTGGCCGTCCTTCATGTTGCCGTATGCGCCGGCGAACCACAGCGACATCAGCCCGACGCCTGGCACGCGGAACACGTCCGTAACCTGCATCGGCATCGGCGAGAACTTCGGCGAAGCGATCTTCTCGAACGTCTTGCCGTCCGTAGTGCGATAGAGGTCGTGCCCTTTCGCCTTGCCCCAGCGTCGCACCCAGAGCAGCATCGATCCGCCATCGTCGAGCCCTTTGCCTATTGTCACCTCGCCGACCGACGGATCGTTGGCGACGCAGACTTCTTCGCCCCACGTCTTGCCGCCATCGACGGATGTTTTCGCATAGACGCCGCGCTTCCCCTCGTCAATCGTGTGCGCGGTCCCCCTGCTGTATGCACACACGATCTTGCCGCCAACGGCCTCGACCATCGGCCACGAGTTGTAGCCCGGCGCATCCTGCACCACGGAGGCGCTAACTCCGTCTCCATGAACTTTGACCGGCATGCCGACCGCCAATGCGCATGCGGCAACAACGACTGATGTCATTTCTTCCTTCCCTTCTGGCTTTCATGGCAACCACATCCACCCGTCGATTCGCGCACGACTAGCGGGGCTGTGAGCAGGGTGCGTGACGTGAAAAGTGTACCAAATCCACGCAGTTGCTGTCAACCGCGCCGCCAGGGAATTCGCCATGGCAAAGCTACTCCCCGTCTATACGAAGCTCGTGAGGGGCAAGTGTGATGTCCGCCCCTGGGACCCTGGCCGGTTCGCCTTTCATTCAGTTCCCGTCGCCTGCGAGGTTGGGCGAAACGGAAGCGTCGGAGCTTACGGGCTTGCCCAGCTTCGCGGAAAGCCCCGCCATTTCCGCTTCGGAGAACTTAAGCGCATAGTTGTCGCGCCAGACGAGACCGCCAGCGTCTTTCCCAGAGGCGTAGAGCGTCGCATTGGGCGAGTTCTTTGAAAACCGCCCGCCGGTGACGATGAGGCGGCCCTTGTCGTGGCGGAAAACGGTCGGGTTGTCCATCTTGAACCGCCAGTTGTTGAAGTAGCCGCAGTTGAATATGCGGGCGTCGTTGCGGACCCAGAACCCGGTCATGGCGGTGTCCGCGTAGCAGTCGGTGAGAACCGTGTCGCTTCCGCGCAGGTCAAACGCGACGGAGTTCTCGAGCATTTCCGGCTCGTCCGTCCCGGACTTCTTCACGATCCCTCCCCAGACATGGCAGCGCGTGTAGCGGTTGGACCACTTCATGTCGCGGATTCCGGTCGTGTAGTCGACGACCACGATGTCCGTGAAGTGCGAGTCGCCTATGTAGGTCAAGAGCCCGACATTGCCCGCAAGCCCCAGCTTGTTGCAGATGAAGTAGAGGTTGTTGGCGACGATCTCGTATCCGCCCTCGATCGCCCTGGGGAGCTTCGGGTCGCCGAACTGGAGCCCCACGCCCTTTCCGTTGCGGAAGGTCGAATCCGCCATCGTGAAATGCCGAAGGCCCATCACGTGCGCGCATCCCGCAAGCCCCGCGCCGTCAATGTCGCCGCCCTTGATGAAGAGGTTGTGGTCCACAATGCCGGTCGAGTCGGCGTTTCCCGCCTCCAGCAGCCGTCCGAAATACTTTAGCACGAACGGCATCTCCCTTGCGGCCTTCAGGTGCGCCGACTTGTGCAGAAGGAGCGACGCCGAGTTGGAGACGACAAGCATCGCGTCAATCTCGTATTCGCCGCGCGGGATCCACACGACGCCGCCCTTCCCCGCCGCCTCGACCGCCCGCATGATCCGCGCAGAGTCCCCCGCCTCGCCCGCCAGTCGCGGGAAGTCCGAGACCGACACGTCGGCGGAGTCGGCTCCCGCCACGGCCTGAAGAGCGGCAGCCGCCGCGAGAAATGTTCCGCACAATGTTCTCATTTTGCGCTTCATACTCCCTGCCTCCTCCTAAGACGGCGCAACTATATCATTTCACCCGGCCTTCCGATCGGTTCCATGCCTGTCCCAGAGATGCTCTAACTCTTCAAGTGTCTTGCCCTTCGTCTCCGGGATCATGAGCACCGTCAAGAAGTACAGAACCCCGTTCGCCGCAAAGAAGAAGAACATTGACGACCACCCCCAGGCATCAACCCACGGACGGAACCACGAGGCGAGCCCCCACGCGACAAGCTGGTTCATGAAGAGCGCTATCGCCATGCCGTTCGCGCGGATGCGGAGCGGCATCAGCTCCGACAGCACCAGCCACACGCACAGCCCCGGGCCGAGCGCGTAGAACACCTGCATGAAGAAGAACGCGAAAAGCGTAAGGAGCCCGGTGAAGTTGTTCGCCTGCACCCCGAAGCGCTCTATCGCGAGGAACACCGACCCTATCGCCGCAAGGCCGATCGTCATGCCGCCCGTGCCGATCTTGAGGAGCCACGTGCGCCCCTTGCGGTCCACAAGCGCGGCGGCCGCGACCGTGACGAGCATGTTCGTGAGCTTCACCGCGAGCTGCCCCCAGTTGGCGAAGATCCCCTCGAAGCCCGCGCTGTGGAGGATCGACACGAGATAGCTCGTGAACGAGCTCATTCCCGTCGTCTTGTTGAAAGTAAGCACGAGGCACGCGAGCAGGAACGGCACCACATAGCGGCGGGAGAGCAGTGAGCTGGGAGCGGTGGAGCTGGGAGTGGTGGAGTGAAGATCGCTCTTCATCAACTTTACACTTTCAACTTTACACTTTACACTCTTCTCAAGCCACACCGGGCTTTCGGGCAGGCGAAGGCTTCCGAAGAAGAGGACTGCCACGGGGATCATGGTCCACCAGAAGTTCGCGCCCCACGCGGCGACGCGCCCCGCCGCGTCCGCCGTGTCCGACGCGCCGTACCACGTGGCGACGAGGCATCCCGCGCCGGCGGCGACGACGAGGCCGAGACCGAGGCAGAACTGGAAGACGCCAGTGCCGCGCCCGCGTATGTCGGCGGGCAGGGTCTCGGTGAGGTACATCGGCATGATGACGGCCATGTACCCTGCGCTCATGCCCTGCAGCACCCTTCCGGCGTAGAGGACATGGAACGACTCGAGAGACAGGCTCACGATTGGGATCGCGACGAGGAACATCGCGGCGGAGACGACAATCATCCTCTTTCTGCCGAACCATTCCGCGAGGATGCCCGCCGTGAGCGACGAAATGATCCCGCCCAGCAGGACCGCGCCTACGACGTGGCTTATCTGAGCGTCCGAAAAGGTGCCCATCGCCTTCATGTACGGCTCGGCGGCCGCTATGACGCCGAAGTCGACGCCGTAGAGGAGGCCGCCAAGCCCGGCGATCGACATCAGGAAGCGAATGTTGGTCTTCATGAGGAATCGGAATCAGTCCACGATGTCGTAGACGCGGACGAAGTCGACGATGAAAGCGTCGCCTGCGGCCGCAGCGGCCTCAAGTTCGACTACGCCCCGCCCCGTCATGCGGTTGCTGCGGTACCACATGCATTCGGTCGAGACGAGGATGAACTCCGGCGCGTGGCTAACGGGCTTGCCCTGCGCAAGCCCGGTCTTCTCGCCGTGGCGCCGCCCGTCGACGAACACCGTGTACCCGTCGGGCTCCCACAGGAGACCCATGGTGTGGAACTCGTCGGTGCTCATCGTGAGCGATCCGATCCACTCCTTCGTGATGCCACCGGGAATCGAGAACGACTTGTAGTCGGGACCGTATCCGTCGTAGTGGAACATGTGGCGGCTCACGTCGCCGGGATAGAACGACTCCATTATGTCGTGTTCGATGCCAGCGCGCGCCGTGTCGAGACAGCAGCCCTGAGTCTCGGTCTGCATCCAGAACGCGCTCCACCAGCCCGGCATGCGCTGCAGCCTGAAGCGGCACTCGTAATAGCCGAACTTGTGCACGAACTTGGGCTTCTCGCGCTTTCCAAGCCACCAGAAGCCCTTCGGGTTGTCAATCGCCGGCACGTCCCACATGAGTTCGCCCGTCTGCAGCTGCGGCGAGACGAACTGGCCGTTCGGGAGCTTCCTGACCTTGAGATGCGCAAGACCGTCCTTCACCTCGACACAGCCGTCCTCGGGACGCGCGAACCAGTGTGCGCGGCGCCCCCAGAAGTTCGTGCGGAAGCCCCACTTTGAAGTGTCGAGGCTGTCGCCGTTGAACTCGTCGGACCACACCAGCTTGAATGCGTGGCCGTCGGGCAGCAGGGAAGGCGCCTCGCCCTCGACAGTCACGCGCTCCGAGCAGGCGACAGGGTACTTCTCCAGCGAATCGCCCTTGACCTTCGGCACTTCCGAATGCAGCACCTGCCCTCCGTCGTCCGTCGCGCACAGCCCGTCGCGGGCCATCGGGGCGACAGCCAGCCCAACCAGCGCAAACGCCGTTTTGATCCGTCTCATTCTCCGTTTCTCCTTTTCCTTCTTGGTTTGACTAGGAATCCGCTGCCGCACTGGCGGCGGAAATGAACACAGTGAGGACGTTGCGGTCGTACTTCCGTTCGTACGCGACGGAGTCCGCAAGGCTCCTGACCACCATTATCCCCAGGCCTCCCTGGGGGCGCGTCTCCGCCGGGGCGGTCACGTCGGGAAGCGGCCTGGCAAGCGGGTCGTACGGCTTGCCGTCGTCGGAGAGCGTCAGCCTTACGCCTGGAGGCCCGTCCGTGATTTCGATGCCGATGTCGAAGCCGGTTGCGCCGGAGTACCGCACGATGTTCGACACGAGCTCGTCCCGTATCACGGCAAGCTTAGTCTGCAGGGCCTGGGGGACGTCGTTCTCCGAGAGAACGCCTTCCATGTAGTCCGCCGTAGCCGGGATGGATTCCTCTTTCGCGGCAAAGTTCCGCGAACACCGCTTTTTCCGCCCGGCGCACGCGTCGCCGTTGTAGCGCATTACGAGGATGGTGCGGTCGTCGGACTGCTCCGCGCCTCCGCTGAACGCCGTCACCTCCGCAAGCACGTCACGCACGAGCGCGGAGTCGCGCGGCGTGACGAACTCCGGGTCGGCCGCGATGGACGCATTGGCCGCCGCCTCCAGCCGCCGCTCGCCGAACATCTCCCCGCTCTCGTCCATCTGCTCCGTCACGCCGTCGGTGTACAGGAGCAGCGCGTCGCCAGGGGCCAGGCGAATCTCGTGCGGAGCGTACTGCGCCCACTCCACCGCGCCGAGCGCAGGGCCCGAGACGTCGCGCAGGAACGACAGCCGGTCTTCCGACTGGCCGAGGACGGCGAGCGGCGGGTTGTGGCCGGCGTTCACGTAGGTGACCGTTCCGGTGGCGAGCTCCACCTCTCCGATCCACGCAGTCACGAACATGTTGGCGCCATTGTCCTGGCACAGCGCGGCGTTCGCCTGCGACACGGCCTCCGCAATCGGCTTTCCCGTCTGCGCTATGCCCTTGATCGTGGCCTTCGCCCGCATCATGAAAAGCGCCGCCGGCACGCCCTTGTCGCTCACGTCCGCCACGAGGAACACGATCTTGCCCGCGCTCGTGAAGTAGAAGTCGTAGAAGTCGCCGCCGACGTCCTTGGCCGTCTTCATGTCCGCGAAGAAGTCGGCGCGGCGTTCCTCCGGGTACGGCGGAAACACGCGGGGGATGGCGCTCTCCTGTATGGTCGAGGCCATCGACATCTCCTTCTCGCGCTGCGCATGCATCTGGGAGCGCACGTAGGACGCGATCACTATCCCGACGAGGATTGCGGCCAGCACGAGCGCCAGCCCGTTGAGGAACGCCGACGTCCAGACCAGGACGCGCCGCTCCAGGACCGCCATCCGCTTCGGCACGACGACGTACACGGGGAAGCCCTCGATCACGCGCTTCTTCCAGTAGCACTCGTCGTCTACGGGCTCGGTCCACTGCGACCCCTCGTAGTCGGGGTCCGAATGCGAGATGACGGTTCCCAGGGCGGTCGTCACGACGATGTGCCCGTCGTCTCCGTTCACGTGCCAGTCGTGCGTGACGCCCGTGACGGCAGTCCTCGACAGGCGGCGGAGGCTCACGGCGTTCGCGCCGACCTGCACGAAGCCGCCCTCGGGGAGCCACACGCCCACGTACTTGACCATCTCGCCGCGCAGCGTGTTGGGCATAAGCGGCTGGACGATCTCCGTCGCACTGTCGAGCAGCGGGGCGAACGCCCCGGCCTGGCCCCCGACCGTCCTGAAATTGAGCGACCCCACCTCCTCGCGCCGGGCGCTGTGGGTCAGCATGCCAGAGGAGTCCGCGACGCATATCTCGTCGACCCGCAGTTCGTCCGCAAGGGCCCGAAGGCACCTGCTGGACTCGTCGGGGTCGCCCCACCACGGCTGCAGGCGCATCTGATCCAGCCTGTCTCGGACGAGCATCGCCTGGCGTATCATGCGCCTGTCGATGCGTTCGCGGATGGCCTTCTCGACGTCCCGGAAGGAGCTGTCGATGAGGGAGTACGCCTCTCGGGCCGTCATTCTCGTGTGCAGCACCCACGTGAAGGCCATGGAGGCCACGAACGCCACCAGCACGGCGCCGACGAGCTGGATCACCAGCTTCCGGTGGGCGGTCATCGCCGGGCCTCCCTCTCGCGTATCACGGCGTCAAGCGCGGCCTTCAGCTCCGGCCTCCCCTTGCCGAGCGCTATGCCGCAGAAGTCGCGCCCGATCGGCTTGGAGACGGCGAGCCTGCCGCCCGACCTCTCCGCCGTGACCACAAGCAGAAGCCTGTCGTAGAAGACGGCGTCCACCTTCCTTGCGTCCAGGTCCGCGAGCGCGGCGTCGAACGAGCGGTACCGCACAGGGTCGATCCCATGGCGCGTCAGGTAGAAGTCGTGCAGCATCGAGTCGACCGTCGCCACCCGCATGAACTCCGCGCGGATCATCGTCGGCATGCGCTCGCCCGCGCGGTAGATGAACGCCCCCCCGTCGACGGCGTATGGCGCGGAGAAGTCCACGCTCCTCATCCTGCTCTTGCTGATGGAGAGCCCCGAGCCGGCCATGTCGGCGGCTCCGGACTTGACGGTCGGCAGCAGCTCGTCGTAGTCCACGACCTTGACCACCAGCTGGCGGCCCAGCCTGGCGGCCGCCGCCCGCGCTATCTCGACGTCCATTCCG
>JAFRBA010000244.1 GCA_017405115.1 Kiritimatiellia bacterium | reverse complement strand
GCAAAACCCTGACCTTCCGTCCCGGCGCCGCCGGCGCGCACCCGGAGTTCCACCGTGTGGTAAGACGGCGAGCCGCCGCCGCCGCTGCCGCCGGCACGGCCCGCTGCTTCGCCGCCGCCGCCACCGCCGCCTACCGCAGTTATCACCGCAACCCCATTCGTCGTAAGCGTCGTGTCGCCACCAGATGCACCGCTGTAAAGACCTTCGGGGTATCGCTTGCAGATGCTCCGCCAGCACCGCCGGCGCCAACTGCGACGGCATAGGTCGCGGCGGAAAACACAGCAGTTATGTCGACAAAACCGCCGCCGCCGCCGCCAGCGCCTGCGCCATGAGGCGACGTCATCGCAGACCTCGAGGTACAGACGCCGCCCCCGCCTCCGCCACCGCCGACTGCAAGCACGCGGACCTTTGCAGGGCTGGGCAGGACGAACGCGCCATCGCCAGTGAACTTGAGAAGCAGCTCGGTGCCGTTAAGCCACATCGTTTCGGCGGCGCCGTAGAACCGCACCTCGCCGCCGGTGACCGTCGCCGTTCCGTCAATGGCGAACAAGGAGTTGCCGAGCGCAAACGCCAAAAGGGCCATCGCCGCTTTTTTCATATCGCATTCTCCCCCTGGACCAACATCGTCAGCGCCTGTCGCGAACGCGGACCATCCCCCGGCGCAGACAAGAAGAGTGGTGCGCTTTCAGATAACGTTGCCTTTTCGGCACATCGGCTCAGGCGTACCCCTCGCCGACGACACATGTATTCTACCATAATTTTAATCGCGTGTGCGAAAGATTTTGGTTCTTCGGAAGTTTTAGGGGGCTGTGCCGCTTCCAGAAGTAAACTGGATTTTAGTGATAGTTTACTCCTTGTAAAGATTGGCTGTTGTTGAGGGAAGGCGGATTCTCCCCTCTCCCGGGGACGGGCCGTCGCCAATGTCCCCATCGTCCCCATAGCCCCCCCCCTCACTGCAGATAGTCTCCGAGTTCTTCTCCCAGGATTGCGGCGAACGCGGTCGAGTCCGACGGACGGGGCGAGATGGTCACCGAGAGGAAAAGCCCGGGGCAGGGCTTTTGAGTCTCGCTCGCGACGCGCTCGCGGTACTTCTCAAGTATGAACGCCGGGCACAAGAGCTCGGCACGGCCGTCCTCGACCTGGGCGAACCAGCCCAGCTCCAGCCATTCGCTCTTCGGCGCGGAGAGGTCCGTGCCGAAGCGCAGCACGAGATAGCCGTTGCAGACCGTAAGGGCGTCGTAGAAGCCCTCTTTCAGCGGCGCCACGTCGCTCGCCATCACGAGACGCCAGAACGGCAGCGTGTCGCCGGTGTAGCCCATCTTCTTGGCGACCCACCCGAAGTCGCCTGCTTCGCTGACGAGGATGTTCGTGACGCCCATCTCGACGACCTTCAGCGGCGCCACGCCGTCCGCGACCGCCGACGGCGCGACGTCGAGGAGGTATGCCGTCTCGTTCGCGCCAAGCGCGTCGTAGCCGTACCGCTGCGCCCAGGCGTCGTAGTTCGCCCGGATCACTGCGTCTCCTTCCGTGTCGTCCGCCGGGTCTGCGGGCAGGCCCAGATACGCCGGATACGCCGGCGTGTCGATGTACGGCCGCAGCGTCACGCCCGCGATGGCGGAGGGCTCGTTGCCGAGGTCGTCTGTGTCTTTGTAGATGGCGCTGCCGTCGGTGAGCCGCTGGTTGGACTTGACGCTGACTTCGCCGTAGTTGGCATAGTAGCTGCTGGCGGTGATGCTGTCGGCGGGGTTCGTCCAGCCGAGGGTGATGGAGCCGTTGAGAGCGTAGATGCCGTAGTTGCCGACCTCGGCGTTGGATGCGACGGTGCCGCCGTTGATCGTGACGTCGCTGTAGGCGTAGATGCCGGTGCCAGTCGCGTTGGCGGTGACGTTGCCGCCGTTGATCGTGACGAAGCCATTGCCGGCGTAGATGCCGTATCCGCCGCCGGTGGCGGTGACAGTGCCGCCGTTGATCGTGACGGAGACGGCGGAGATGCCGATGCTGCCGGTGCCAGTCGCGTTGGCGGTGACGTTGCCGCCGTTGATCGTGACGGAGCCATTGCCGACGTAGATGCCGATGTCGCTGGAGCCGTTGGCGGTGACTGTGCCCGTGCCGTTCGTCTGGCCGTAGATGGCGATGTCGTCGGCATAGATGGCGTTGTCGTTCGCGGTCGTGACGGCGAGGGTCGCGCCGTCGCAGAGGATCAGGTGGGAGGTGCCGGTGAAGATGAGCCACCCGCCGATGGTGACGGCGTTGGTGACGACGTACCAGGATTCCTCGCCCCATTCGCCGTACGTGGCGTCGCCTGTGGCGTTGGTGATGACGGTGTAGTCGGTGCAGGTCCGCTCCGCGCCGTCCGCGTCGATGTACGGGATGCCCCACTGGGCGACAAGCGTGACGACGCCGTCCTGGGCGACGACCACCGGCTCCTTGTAGAAGTTGGGGAAGTCCTCGATGAGCTTCATCGAGACGCCGTTGCGGGCGTCGTGCTCGTCGAACCAAGCCGCGTTTTGGGAGATGATGGCGGCCGTGTAGGGGTCATCCGGGTCCCAGTCGCTGTTCTCGAAGCCGGTATAGAGGTTGAGGCCGTTGTCATTCTCGGTGTTCTGGAGCGCGCCGTCGCCGAGGTGGTAGTCGTCGTTGGTCTTGCCGGGGTAGGGCATGCGGTCGAAACGCTTCCAGGTGTCCTCCTTGTTGTCGGCGTAGCGGACGATGTAGCGGACGTAGAGGCGATCGACATCCGCGCCGTCCGGGTAGATGGCGCCGTCCGCGCCGAGCCAGCCCGCGAAGGTGTAGCCCGCGCGCGTGAAGGCGTTGGAGGTGAGCGCCTGCGGCGCGCCGTAGGTGAAGGACTGGTCGGGCATCGAGCCTTCGCCGCCGCCAGCGTCGAAGCGGACAACGTACGTGACGGGCGTCATGGTGACGGTGATCGTCACGGCGGCGTCGGACGCGGCGAAGCTGCAGGTGCCGTCAGCGAGGGGGACGCCGTTGACGGTGACGTCGCCGATCGCATAGCCCGGCGTGGCGGCGGACAGCGTGACGTTTGTGCCGGGCAGCGCGTAGGCGGTGGTGCCGTCCTGCGTGACGACGCCGCTCGCGACGACGCCTTCGGGCAGCGTGATGCTGTAGGCCGGCACCAGCGTCACGCCCGCGAGGCCGGAGGGGCTGGTGCCGAGGTCGTCTGTGTCTTTATAGATGTTGCTGCCGTCGGTGAGCCGCTGGTCGGACTTGACGCTGACTCCGTCGTAGATGGTATAGTAGCTGCTGGCGGTGATGCTGTCGGTGGGGTTCGTCCAGCCGAGGATGATTTTGCTGCTGGCGAAGATGCCGTCGCCGTATTCGTCGCCATTTGCGGTGACGGTGCCGCCGTTGATCGTGACGGCATAGTGGGCGTAGATGCCGGTGCTGCCGATGGCGGTGACGGTGCCGCCGTTGATCGTGACGGAGAAGTCGGCGGCGGAGATGCCGGCGCCGTTTGTGCCGTTGGCGGTGACGGTGCCCGTGCCGTTCGTCTGGCCGTAGATGGCGAGGTCGCCGGCGTGAATGGCGTTGCCGTTCGCGTTCGTGACGGCGAGGGTCGCGCCGTCGCAGAGAATCAGGTGGGGGATGGTGTAGTAGAAGCAGAGCTGGCCGCTGATGGTGACGCTGTTGGTGACGACGTACCAGGATTCTTCGCCGTTCGCGCCGTACGTGACGTCGCCCGTGGCGTTGGTGAGGACGGTGTAGTCGGTACAGATCCGCTCGGTGCCGTCTTCGTCGATGTACGGGATGTTGGGCCGCCATGTGGCGGTGAGCGACACGACGGCGTCCTGGGCGTTGGTGAGGTTCAGGACGGTCGCGCGGTCTGGGTGGATGGCGCCGTCCGCGCCGCGCCAGCCGGCGAAGGCGTAGCCCGCGCGCGTGAAGGCGTTGGACGAGAGCGCCTGCGGCGCGTCGTAGGTGAAGGACTGGTCGGGCATCAGGCCGGTGGCGTCCGCGGCGCCGGGGTCGAAGTGGACAGAGTACGTGATGGGCGTCCAGTTGGCGACATAGGCGCGGTCGCCGTGGAAACGGTAGATGGCGACGGAAGGATTGGGCGTCGAGCCGCTGCCTTCCGTCCAGCCCGCGAAGTTGTAGCCTGGGCGGACGGGGGGCGCGAGGGTGAAGGACGGCGTTTCGTAGGTGTAGGTGGTGGGGTTGGACGCGCCTTCGGGGAGCGCGCCGCCCGCGAGGTCGTAGGTGATGGCGTAGGCGTGGGAGGCGTCGAGGTTGGCGAGGTTGTTGGCGGAGACGCTGCCGGTGAATTCTTTGCCGGCGAGGTCACTGATGGTGCCGATCTTGCCGGTGACATTGAGGGTGTCGGTGGCGTCGGCGGGGATCGTGCCCTTGAAGGTGAGGACGTTCGAGCCGCTGCCGGAGAAGTAGTTGAGCGTGCCCCAACTCGTCGAGAGCGACGGCGAGCCGGTGACGGGCTCGCTGAACGCCACGGAGACGTAGATGACGTTGCCCTTCGCGTGGATGCCGGGCGCGACGGAGACGTCGAGCTTGGTGGGCGCGGTGGCATCGACGGCCTGGATCTTTGCGGTGACGTTCTTGGCGGCCCACTCGTCGCTGCCGGACTTGCCGGAGGCGTTGAGACGCAGGACGATGGAGCTGAAGTCCAGGGGCAGGACGAGGCGTCCGTCTGTGGCGCGGCAGCCGGAATTGAACTTCTGGTGGTCGAGGGGGTATCCGTTGCCGTACCCCCATGGATTGGCGGCGCCTGCGTTGTTGACGACGTTCGTGACGGGGAAGGTGTAGGTCTTGTACTCGGCGTCCTTGCTGCCGGAGAGGATCTCGAAGCCGGCCATGTAGCGCGAGAGGCTGATGTTGCCGGGGTCGCCGTCGCTGCAGTTCTTGCGGTTGTCGCAGTCGACGGTTTCATCCACGAGGAGCTGCAGGTACTGGTAGCCGTCGTCGTTCTCCTTGGCGCTCATGCTCAGCGTCATGCGCAGCTGGGCGTCGACCAGGGCGTAGTACGCCTTGGGCGCGACATAGCTGAAGTAGGCCGAGCTGGCGGCCGACTTGTAGCCGTTACTGTCGTAGCCGTCGTCGTCGGCGGTGTACTCGGCGCTCTGTATGGTCACGTCCCTGACATTGAACGCGCCGCTCGAAGGGACGCTCGTGCCGGTGGTGAGGGTGCGCGTCGCGTTGGTGACAAAGAAGCCGCCCGCGTCGGTGAGCTCGATGCGGTATTCGCGCGAGTTGCCGGTCTGGAACCTGTAGGCGGCGGCGGTGGGCGTCGTCTCCGTGACGACGACGTTCGTCGAGGTCTGGCCGGGGGCGAACGCGAGCGTGCCGGAGGCGGAGGTGAAGTGCTGGCCGGCGTAGGCGCTCAGGCTCACGGTGCGGTAGCGCACCGTCTCGGCCGCCGTCGCGTCGTCGCGCGTGACGATGAACTTGGTGGATGAGCCCGATGTCGAGCTTGTTACTGTAAAGTTGGAGGCGTGCGCGACAACGACGCCCGCGACGGCGATCATCGCGGCGAAGATGTTGCGAAAGGTCTTCGTTTTCATTTGTTGTCTCCTTGCGTCATAACCCCAGCAACCACCGGAAAGGGATGATCGCATCGAAATATCCGTCGGCTGCAGCAACCGGGGACAGACTCCCGTCATAAACAAGTGCCGTCTTTGCCGAAACGCCGCGCGGACGCATGATCGCACGAACCTGTCTGTCAACTTGATCTATCACGTCGCGGCCGATTTCACCTTGCCTTTTGACCTCTACAAAGCACAGCGCACGTCGAGTCTGAATCAGGAGGTCAATCTGGCATCCCTTGCGTCCATTCTTCCCCTTCGACCCCTTTCTGCGGTACGGCCCCGCAGACATGATCAAGCTCCCATCAAGATGAAGGTGTGGTATGAGGTACTTGTAATTGTTGACAACCAGGTTCTCAAACGCCAGGCCCATGACGGCATCCAAACCCTCAAACTCGCGCAACGAGGAGAACTCAAAAGCCCCCTCGTCGATGACCGATTTCTGCGGTTCAATGTATTTCAGGTAGAATCGGGCGTAGTTGTCGCGCAGACGATATCGGCGCTCCCGAACTTCCTTTCCGGTCTCAGGGTTTCTCGTGCATTCCGGGGATACAAAACCTGACTCCTCCAGCACGGCCATGGCATCCGAAACGTCCCCGCCTTTTCCGATGCCGAGACACTTCGCAACCTCAATGCAGCATTTGGGGCCGTCGGTCAGGCTTCTTAGGACACTCGCCGTAAATTTCGGCCTCGACGTTATGACGTCGTTGAACATCTCGTCGAAATCTTCGCGCAGGACTCCCTTCGGACGAAATGCCAGCCTCCGTATGTTTTCCTCGGCAGACAGACTGGGATTGATCTCTTCAAGGTAACGTGGAATGCCGCCGGTAACGGAAAGCACGTCGATAATCTCGCGAACATCTGTCCTTGCGGCGGCCTTCCCCCAGAATTTGACACATTCGAGCAATGGGAGTTCCGGCACGACCATATCCAACGACCTGCGGCCTACATACGCGCGATTGCAGATGATGTTGTCCCGAATCCAAGTTGAAACACTGCCGCAGACGACCAGGATCAGGCGATCATGTTTCTTGAGGCCATTGTCCCAGGCGATCTTCAGATAATCCGCAAAGGTGTCGTCGCCATACGCAAGCCAAGACACCTCGTCCAAGAGGACGACCGTGCGTTCCTTGTCGGAAATCTGTCCGTCAAGGACGCCGAACGCGGAATACCAGTCTTCCGGAGGTTCCTTCCCTGCTTTAGTCTGCCGTGCCAACTGCCGAGCGAAGGCCCGGAGTTCGTCTGCCACCGTCGTCTTGCTCCCAGGACGCACGCCCTCGATCTTGATGAACCTTGCGCCTGACCGCCTGGCAAACTCCTCGACAAGCGTGCTCTTGCCGACACGCCGACGGCCCCGGCACGTCACAAGCGAAGAAACCCGCTTGCCCCACAGGGCTTCCAGTTGTTCCATTTGATCTTCACGGCCAAAAAACATTTCCTGCCTACCTTTCCCTACGGCGCTGAAATGATAACAAATTCCAGTCTGTACAGTCAAGCCCAGAATCTCCCCTAATCGGGATTTTCCCTAATAGGGGAGAAACGGATCACGGCTTTGCGAGTTACGCCTCCCCTAGCGACGCGACGTCGATTGGCATAGGCGACACCACTAACAACTAACAACTAACGACTAACGACTACTCAATAACGGCCTTGAAGAACGTTTCCGCGACAGCGTTCACGCTGAAGGTGGCGGTAACGGTCTGTGTGACCAAATCGGTGGTTGGAGCAATGTGGAAACGCGGATCGCCCGTGCCGAAGCCGATGGACTCGTCCGCAATCGGGTAGTAGTCGAAGCCGGCGGCGACGTGGCTTGAAGGTCGCAAGGAGGTTCTGTTTGCGTTATTGGGATCGCTATGCTTGGGCGACCTTCGCCCGCCGTCTCCGCACCGGCTCGACCTTCGGTCTGCGTCAGATGCCCGCGGCACGAAAGCCACCTCGGCCTCTTGCGACTTTGCTTCGCAAAGCTCCTCGCTGCGCTCGTCGGGCAACCCGACGCCTCCGGCGCGGGCGAATCTCGTGGCACACGAAAATACACGAAAACCAAAGGCTTCAGATTGCCAATGTTGTGGTTTTCTTTCGTGAAGTCCGTAAGGGCGTTTTCGTGGACCGCGTAGGCGGTTTTCGTGTCGCTGCGGCTTGCCGAGGACCGAAGGTCGAAAGGTCGCGGTGGCGCGTGGCGAAGGTCGCCCTACTGTAGTAACAGCCGAATTGCTGACCGAAGCATTCATGCGACCTTCAGGCCGACGCGCTGCCGCGACCTTTCAGGCGGCGGAACGCCGCTAGGCAAGTCGGCAGCGTTTCGTGGTTCGCGCCGATAGGCGCAAATCACGCAAGGCTCTCCAGACTCGGTAGCGTTTCCTAAGGTGGGGATATTCCAGGACAACACGCGGCGGCGGCAATATGGTATAATTATAGGAATGAAAAAGTCAATGAAGCTGGAGATTTGCAGATGAAGAAGCTTCGCGCCGTTGTGCTGGGCGCCGGCTACCGAGGCCGGGCGTATGCCGAGTATGCCGCAGAGCACCCCGACCAACTTGAGATCGTTGGCGTCGCCGACCCCGTGCAGGCCGAGGTGATACCCGCGAAGCGCTACTGGAAGGATTGGCGGGACTGCCTCGAGGACCGTCCCGAGGCGGACATCGTGATGATTACGATGCCAGACGCGCTGCACCACGAACCGGCGCTGGTGGCTCTCGAGGCGGGCTACCACCTTCTGCTGGAGAAGCCGATTTCGCCGACCGAGGCCGAGTGCCGCGAGGTGATCGACTGCGCGCTGAGGAACAAGCGACTTGTCGTCGTCGGCCACGTGCTTCGCTACACGGCCTACTTCGCGCACATAAAGGCGCTCATAGGGTCCGGCGAACTGGGGGAGGTGGTCTCCATAGCGCACCAGGAGTCCGCCGGGTTCTGGAAGGTCGCGCACTCGTACGTGCGCGGAAACTGGGCGAACTCGAAGAAGTCGTCTCCCATCATACTGGCGAAGTGCTCGCACGACTTCGACCTGTTCGTGTGGTGGATAGGGCGGAAGTGCCGCAAGGTCACGAGCTTCGGGTCCATCAAGCTCTTCCGCCGCGAGATGATGCCGCACGGGGCGGCCACGCGCTGCGTGGACTGTCCGCCGCACATCGAGCGCCGCTGCGTTTGGAGCGCGCGCAACATGTACGTCGACCACGACGAGCTGAAGTACCTTTTCGCCGACAATTCCGACGCGGCCATGCGCAGGCTGATCGAGGAGACCGAGTACGGCAAGTGCGTCTACCAGTCGGACAACGACGTGCCGGACCACCAGACGGTGACGATGGAGTTCGACGGAGGCGCCACCGTGAGCCACGTCATGACCGGCTTCACGGAGAAGAACATCCGCACTACGCGGATTGCGCTCACGCGCGGCGAGATCATAGGCGACGGCGAGAACCTCGACATATGCAGGTTCGACGGCAACACGGTGGAGACCGGCGTTCCGTCCGTGTTCAGGCTCCCCAACCGCTCGCGGCACGGCGGCGGGGACTTCAACCTTGTCTCCGAGATGATCCGCATTCTGCGGCGGAACGACGCGGACGAGATCCGCGAGACCACCGAGGAGGCCCTGCAGAGCCATCTCATATGCTTCGCGGCGGAGCGCTCGCGCCTCGCCGGTGGCACGGTCGTGGAGCTGAACTGACGAATCGCGCAGCCACCGCGGAACGCGACGACGCTGACGGTCAGCCCAGTCAGCGTGTACGCAGTCGCGTCGCCATGCGCGCTCCGGTCTCTAAAGCCACACAGACCACGACAAAAAGAATTTCTCCCAGGTGTCCGTCATGCCGTATGCGGCAGCATGATAACATGATCAAGAACCTTGATGCCAAGAGAGTCTCCAAGGCGCGAGATTGCACTTGTAAAAGCACGGTCTTGGATGCTGGGCGTTGCGTCGCCGTTCGGATGGTTGTGCGCTATGACGATTGAAGTCGCCCCAGTCTTTAGCGCCTCCGCAAACACTGCCCTTGGCTGGACGGTCGTCGTCGTTTCGGTTCCGAGCGAAACGAGGACTGGCGCGGCGAGCGTGCGGCGGTCTGCGGTTCTCCACGCGCTTGATTCCAAGCATGATCAAAACCGCATACGGCCCCGTGCATGTGAAGGCGGAGGTCAGCATTAACTCAGCGCATCCCGATTTCAATCTTCAAAGAAGGATCGGTCTCGCAGGTGTCGATAATTGCGTTATATGCATTAATCAATCGTGATGCCATGTCTTTCCTCCCTGCCTGGCAAAAGAGGCCATGTTCATTTAGGTTCATTGACAAGAATTGTTCAATATCCCACACCTCCAGCCTATTGGCTATGCCCGCCGATTCAGCCAACCCCTCAGCGACAGTCACTCGCTTGCATGTTGTAATAATTATTGGATGATAACCATCATCAATATTCTTGGCACATTTCCTGATTACAGCCTCACCAGGAGCGCTTGTGACATGAATTACAGCATCGCCATATGAAAAATCACCACCCCTGTCAGAAACTGCATCGGCAACGTACGCTCCATGCATCTGCGGCATCTCGGCCTTCGGAATGACAAGCGACAGCTTTGCTCCCACCAAATGCTGTAAGACAGTGCCAACTACTTGTCCGCCTCTGTTCTGCGTCTGCCTCTTCTCTGCAACGTCAATCAAGTCGCGCACAATAGAGCGTATAGATTTTGACGGATCAAATTTCATGACCAATGGCTTGCCAGCAAAGAAGTCGCGGACACGGTCTATCCACCATCCCTCAATCTCAACAAGCTCGTCCTTACCACTCTTCAAACCATTAAGAAGTTCTAGATACTTCTCAGCAAGCCCCATATTGCCGCGATTGGTTCGTCCGCCCTCTTCCGCCAACACTCGAACAATGCCATAATCCCCAAGGATTTTTTGGACCGGTGCCTTGCCCAATATCCGCACTTGTCCTCGATTCTCGGTCAAAAGCGAATCAAATTCAAGTGGTAGTCCATGCTCTATCGCCTCTCGCGTAACAGTTAGACCAACGCACAAAGCGCCCTTCGACCCCATGTGGTTTTCATCAAAGAACCGTTTAAGCATTTCTACATTCATACCGTTCCTCTCTCCTTCGCCGACCTTCCCAACGGAGCCAACAACTGCTTTGACAAATATTCTACAACTGGGACGGCGACCGCATCACCCATTGCCATGTATCCCTCGTTGTATGACCCAGGGATCTTATAAGAATCAGGCGCACCCATCAAACGTGCCGTTTCACGCACTGTGAGCAGCCGCGTCTTGAGCTCTCCGTCGGTAGCGATGATAATAACCTGCCGACTACTACCGCCACAAGGCGTACGCAAGCACCCCGCCATTCCATCCGTACGCACTTCAAGGACTTGCTTATGATTACGAGTTCTGCGATAACCAGTGAAAGCGCGACGACATCCGCGAGAAAGGTTCCTTATTTGATTGATTTTTTCGGAAGCAACAAGAGAGAGGTTATGTGATTGAACCGTCTCTGGATCACAAGGACAGTCAAAATCCACTAATTCGTCAAGCTTCGACTTTTTGACCATTGGTGCCGGAATGTTCCACCAAACCCAATCTGTGACCATCCCGGCAACTTTGACAACTGGATCAGGATGGCACCACGTAGCCCCATTAGAAGTCAAATTTCTAATGCAAACATCCCTCTGAACACCTATCATGAAAATTCTCTTGCGAGATTGTGGCAGCCAATTTGCAGCGTCAAGCATCACTGCACCAACCTTGTAACCCCTCTTCGAAAGTTCCTCATGTGCCGCCACGTAATATTTTCCACCAGCAGCAGAAACAAAACCCACAACATTTTCAGCCACAACGACTGGTGGCCGAGCGTGCATTTCATCCATGACCCGCAGCCATTGCCAAAACAAGCCACTGCGAGAGGCATACAAGCCTTTAATATCACCAGCCAAAGAAAGATCCTGACAAGGGAAGCTTCCCCAGGACAAATCCACGGCCGGCAATGCCTTTCCTGATATATTTTCAATCGGGCATACTTGTAAGACACCTTCCTTATTGTTAGCGTTAAACACACGGGCCTTCTTGGCGCTAATATCATTCGCCCAGACAGTACGGAAATCTGATGATAGGCCAACTGACACAAGACCACTACCCGCAAAAAAGTCAAGGCAAGTAAACCGTGCTTCTCGATCGCCAGACTCCCTCACGTTACCAACGATTTCAGATGTCCTCGACAAATCAAAATCACGTAGGAACTCCATCTGCAACGCTGCTTCGCAGACGCGGAGCTGGGCGCGCGGCACTTGCGCGAGGTCGGTGGGAAGGTAGTGTTCGAGCGGCGCGAACTCGCCGTCGTCCTTGAACCGCTCGATTGCCTTCTTCACCTTCTGCGAACGTCCGCCGAAGTCTGCCGTGCGGACAATGACGATGGGATTCTCAAGCCGTGGGCCGTAGTCGAGCGGAGTTGTCTTGAAAACATAATACGCCTTGCCCTTCGATGGGCCGAGCTTCGCGTAGGTTGGATTCGCCGAGAGGAATTCGGCCTTCGTCATCTTGCCGACGAACTCAGCCTCGAACGCATGCCGCGTTCCCTTCACATCGGCATATAGCCAAAGCTCCCTTATCGCCACAAACGCCTTCGCGTCAAACTCGTCGCCGTCTCTCGCAGGATAGTTGTAGACGCCGTGCCGCTTGATCCATGCAAGCTGCCTTTCCTTGTATTTGCCAACGAGGGCTGCGGCGGTGCGGGGACACGCCGCCCTACCAGTCTCCTCGGCCGGAGCCCTCTTCGGCGCTACCTTGCGCGGCCTCTTCTTCAAAAGCTTCTCTGCCATTTTCCCCTCTGCTTCGCTGCGAGTATTTTACCATTTTTCGGCGGCGTTTTGTTGCCTGACTTTGCGGCGGCGGATTCGGGCTGCGCGCTTGATTCGCGACGGGGCGCGGAGAGGCGGCGCCGCACGAGAGCACTTTTGCGGGTCCGACGGGATTTTGACCCCCGTGCGCACGGGCGAGCGCCTAGCGCGAGCGTCGAAATCCTGTCGGGGGTGCCCGCGAAATGAGGTTCGGGCGGTGCCGCCGCGCAGCGCCCCACGAGCGAATCGCGCAGCCGCACGATTCGCGGATGCCCCCACCCTCTTGCGCGGGGGGCGCAAAAAGTGTATGATTCGCTCATGAACTTCAGGAAGCGGTACGCAAAGAAGGAGATTCCGCGCGCCAAGATCGAGAAAATGCGCGGCGACTTCATGAAGCAGGCAGGCGCGTCGATGCAGCTGCTCATCGACCTCATGGAGAACATGCCGGGCATTTCGCTCTGCGTCAAGAACGCCGAGGGGCGCATCATGCACACCAACCGGTACAACGTGGACGTCTCCGGATGGCGCTCGCTGGACGACATGCTCGGCTACACGTCGGAAGAGCTCTACCCGCCGGACCTGGCGGCGGTATACGCGAACCGTGACCGCGAGGTGATGGAGACCGGAGTGCCGATAGTGGAGCGCGTCTACGGCTTCGTCGCCGACAGGTCCGACAGCCTGAACTGCGTCACGGTGAGGCCGGTGGTCTCGGCCGACGGCAGGCGCATCGGCACGGCCACCGTATACTGGCGCGCGCAGAGGAAAATGGTCGCCGCGAACTGGTACGAGCCCGTGCGCAAGGCGGTGGTCTACCTGAACAGGCACTATTCCGAGAGGCTGTCGGTGGAGACCCTGGCCAAGGTGGCGCACTACTCCCCGGCGCAGTTCAGGCGGCTGTTCAAGGAGCTCACGCAGATGTCCCCTTCCGACTACATGACCTCCGTGAGGATCAACGCGGCGAAGACGCTGCTCGCCACGACAGACCGCAGGATAAGCGACATAGCCGCGGACACCGGGTTCTTCGACCACTCCCACTTCATAAGGACGTTCCGGCGCGTCGTCGGCGTGCCCCCCGCGCGGTACCGCGCGGCGCACGTCACCTGAGACGCCGCGGCAAGTCCACGGCGGCGGCGAACAGCACGTCGCCGGACGAGTTCAGCATCGTCTCGAAGCTGTCCTGTACGACGCCGATGACGAACCCCACGCCGACCACCTGCATGGCGGCGGCGTTGTCTATCCCGAAGAGCGAACAGGCCATGGGGATGAGCAGGAGGGATCCGCCGGCCACGCCGGAGGCCCCGCACGCCGCGAAAGTCGCCAGGACGCTCAGCAGCAGCGCCGAGGCGATGTCCGGGCGGACGCCGAGGGTGTTGGCGGCGGCCAGCGCCATGACGGTTATCGTGACGGCCGCGCCGCTCATGTTGACGGTGGCGCCAAGGGGTATGGACACTGAGTAGAAGTCCTCGTCGAGGCCCAGCTCCCTGCAGAGCGCCATGTTCACCGGTATGTTCGCCGCGGAGCTGCGCGTGAAGAACGCGGTCACCCCGCTGCGGTGCAGGCAGGTGAAGACGAGGGGATACGGATTGCGCCGCATGGCCAGCCATACCAGCAGCGGATTCGTGACGAGCGCGACGACGGCCATGCACCCCACGAGCAGGAGCACGAGGGAGCCGTACGAGCGGAAGACCAAGAGTCCGCTCTGCGACACGGAGGCGAAGACAAGGCCCATTACGCCGAAGGGCGCGCACCATATGATGAAGCGCACGACGCACGACACCGCGGCGGCGAGGGAGGCGATTCCAGCTCGCACGCCGGCGTCAGCAGTGCGCCGCAGGGCATGGCCGAACAGCACGGACCAGAACAGGATGGCGAGGTAGTTGGCCTGCGCCACGGCCTCGACCGGATTGACGGCTATGCTCGAGAGGAGCTGCCTCATCACGTCCGAGAGCCCGCATGGCGCCGCCACCCCCGACGCGGCAGTGCGCAGGTCGAGGGTCTGGGGGAACGCAATGCTGCCGGCGACGGCGACGATCGCCGCCAGGAACGTCCCGCAGAGGTAGAGCACGACCACCCTTCCGAACCGGCTGTCGAACCCCCTGCCGGAGGCCAGCGAGCTCGTAACGAGCAGGGCGACCAGGACGGGGGCGATGGCCTTCAGCGCGCCCACAAAGAGCTCGCCGAGCAGCCCGACGAAGGTCCATTCCGGCACGAGCAGCGCAAGCGCCACTCCGGCCACGAGCCCGCAGACGATGCGAAGGACCAGGCTCACGCGCTAGAAGACGACCGCCACGTCGGGCAGCGTGTCGCGGATGCGCTTCATCTCCTCGGGGGAGATGACAAGGTCACCCAGCTGCAGGGACTGCAGCTTCTTCCACGCCGACAGGTCGTCGGGGAGCCTCGTGACCTTGGTGCGCGAGAACGAGACATTCTTGAGGCCCTTCTTCTGCGCAAGCCAGGCGGGGACCTCGCTGATCGGGTTGCCGGAGAGGTCTATGTCCGTAAGCGAGGGAAGGTCCTTCAGCGTCTCGGGCACGGTCTCGAACCGGTTGTTGCGCAGGTAGATGCGGCGGAGGCTGACCAGCGGCGAGAGGTCGGGAAGCGCGGAGAGGCGGTTGTCGTTCAGCCGCAGCCACTTGAGGCCGACGAGCTTCTCGACACCGTCCACCTTCTCGAGCTGGTTGCGGTCGAGGTTGAGGTAGTCGGCCTTGGCGTTCACCTCGGGCAGCTCCTTCAGGCCCTTGTCGCTCAGGTAGACCCTGGCCTCGGCGGGAACCGACTTGTACGCCGGCTCAGGCTCGTTGAAGCAGCCGGCGGCGGCCACGAGCGCCGCCGCCAGCACTGGCACGCGGCTACGCATTGGCGGCAGCGCTTATGATTCCGGCGAAGTCGGCCGCCTTGAGGGCCGCTCCTCCGATGAGGCCGCCGTCGATGTCCTTCTTGGCGAGCAGCTCCGCGGCGTTTCCGGGCTTCATGGACCCGCCGTACTGGATGCGCACGGTCTCCGCCGTATCGGCGCCGACGAGCTTCGCGAGGGTCGCGCGGATGAGAGCGTGGACCTCCTGCGCCTGGTCCGGCGTGGCGGTGCGGCCCGTGCCGATGGCCCAGACCGGCTCGTAGGCGATGACGAGCTTCTCGCAGTCCGCGGCGGAAACGTCCTTGAGGCCGACGTTCATCTGCCTCACGATCACCTCCTCGAGCTTGCCGGCGTCGCGCTCCTCGAGCGTCTCGCCGACGCAGACGATCGCGGTGAGCCCGGCGGCCATCGCGGCGCGCGCGCGGAGGTTGACCGTCTCGTCCGTCTCGCCGAAGTACTGGCGGCGCTCGCTGTGGCCGATGATGACGTACTTAGCGCCGGCGTCGATCAGCATGCCCGTGGAGATCTCGCCGGTGTAGGCGCCGGACTCCTTCCAGTGGCAGTTCTCGGAGCCGATCTCGACCTGGGTGCCCGCCGCCGCGGCGACGGCCGCCGGCACGTCGATCGCCGGCGTGCAGCAGACGATGTCCACCTTGCCGGCGAAATCCTTCGTGGCCTCCGCCACGCCCTTGACGAGCGCAGCCGTCTCGGACGGCTTGACGTTCATCTTCCAGTTCCCTGCTATGATTTTCTTTCTGCTCATTTTTTCCTTCCTTTTGCAGTATACTTGCGGTGCTTCACCCCCGCCTGGCGGAACAGGTCCTTGACGTCGTCCAGAAAGGCGTAGTCGCCGCCGTAGACGACCTCGCTTATGCCCGAGTTGATGATCAGCTTCGCGCACGTGAGGCAGGGGGAAATGGTTATGTAGATGGTGGCGCCCTCTATGGCGTGGCCGTGCAGGGCGGCCTGGCAGATCGCGTTCTGCTCGGCATGGACGCACAGGCACTCCTCCAGGTGGCTGCCGCTCTTCGAGGTATGGGCGCAGCGCGGGCAGCCGCCGGCGAAGCAGTTGACGACGCCGTGGGGTGTTCCGTTGTAGCCCGTCGAGAGTATGTGGCGGTTGCGCACGATCACCGCCGCCACGTGGCGGCGCGAGCAGTTCGAACGCGAAGCCACGACACCGGCGATGTTCATGAAGTACTCGTCCCAGCAGGGACGCGGATCTACGACACGCTTGGCCATTGGGTGAATATTATACCACAATTCCGCCGCTTCGGGTTGAAGGGCTACGGCCAACACATAAAAACCGATCCTTCCCCTTCGGGGCCCATAGATCGCTTTTTATGCGTTGATTGAAGGGCCAAGCCAATAGGACAGGTACTCGACATTGCCCATCTCGCGGCCGCGGATGGGCGACTCCGCCAGGCCGAGGAGGACAAGCCCGAGCTCCTCTTCCGCGAATCGGACGATTTCGTCCCGCGCGGCGAGGCGGAGCGACTCGTCCCGCACGAGGCCGCCCGGGGCCTTGCCGCGGCCCACCTCGAACTGCGGCTTGATAAGCGCCACCACCAGGCCGCCCGGCGCGAGCACGTTCGCGATGGGGGGAAGTATCAGTTTGAGCGATATGAACGAGACGTCCGTCACCGCGACGGACGGCGCGTCCGGCAGGTCGGAGGGCTTCATGAAGCGCGCGTTGAAGTTTTCGCGCAGCCAGACGCGCGGGTCCGTGCGGAGGCGATAGGCGAGCTGGTTGGTGCCGACGTCCACCGCCATGACGCGCGCGGCGCCGTGCTGGAGCAGGCAGTCGGTGAAGCCCCCGGTGGACGAGCCGACGTCCAGGCAGACCCTGCCCCGCACGTCGAGCGGGTGTTCGCGCGCCGAGCCCCAGAGGGCAAAGGCCCCTTCCAGCTTCTCGCCGCCGCGCGAGACGAAGCGCGGCGGCGACTCGACCTCGATTTCGGCGTCCGCCGGGACCTGCCGCGACGCCTTCGTCTCGACCTGCCCGCCGACGCGCACCTTTCCGGCCATCACGAGGGCCTGGGCGCGCGTCCTGGACTCCGCCAGACCGCGCTCGACCATGAGGAGATCGAGCCTGCCCTTCACTTCCCCTCGGCGAGAGTCTCCATCCGCCGGATCTCGTCCTTGGAGAAGCTGCGCGTGATGCCCATCTTCACCTCCAGGACGACTGCGTCGGGCGTGACGGACACGAGCACGCCCCTGTAGTTGCCGCGCGCGGTGACGATCTCCGTGTCGGGGCGGAAGACGCGGCGCAGACGCACGTTGGCCTGCGAGGTCTTCTCGCTGTGCACTTTCGGGTGGCGCACCGCCTCGGAATAGCCGTCCTTGCGTACGACGAGGGTGTGCTCCCCCTCGGAGACGTTCTCGATGGCGAGGACGTCGCTGAACTCGGCCTCGGGGTCGTTCGACTTCGTCGTGCCGACCTGGCGCCCGTCGAACAGGACCTTCGCGCCCACCGGGCTCGTGCGCACCTCCAGGCGGCCCATTACGTTGGAAAGCCTGAACTCCTCGCTCAGCGACGCGCCGTTGGCGATCGTGACGGTCTTCGACTGCGTGCCGTAGCCCTCCATCTCCGCCCGGACGGAATATTCGCCCGGCTTGAGCCCGGTCAGCGTCACCGGGCCCTTCCCCCGCGACGCCTCGTTCACGTAGAACCGCGCCCCGACGGGCACGGAGGTAAGGTGCAGCGTCCCGGGCAGGCCCTTCATAGCGATCTGGAGGGTCTGGTGGTCGCCGGCGTTTATCGCAAGCTCCCGGGTCTCGTCCTCAAAGCCGTCGAGATGGAACTTCACCGTGGCGCGCCCCCTGGGGACGCCCGAGACCTCCAGCGGAGTGCGGCCGCGCTCGACGCCGTTCACCGTGACCTCGGCGCCAGCGGGCTCGCTGGCGATGCTGACGACGCCGGACGCCAGCACGAGCGTCTCTTTGCGGACCAGCGGCTTCCTTCCGTCGAAGCGGACGGTTATCGTCTGGTCCTGGTAGCCCGCCTTGCGCAGGCGCACCGTGTGCGTGTCCTTTGCGGAGAGGTCGGAGAGCAGGCGCGGCGTCTGGCCTGCCGAGACGCCGTCCACCGTGATGCTGCACCCCTCCGGCTCGGTCTGGAGGAGGAGCAGCCCCTTCTCCTCCACGAGCGTCTCGCTGCACTCGACGAACGGGCCCTCGTTGGTGCTGAAGAAGCGGTCGCGCTCGACATAGCCAGCCAGGCGGTACTTCACGTGATGGCGGCCGGGTTCGAGGTCGAACAGGGTGATCGGCGTGGTGCCGCGGTCGCGCCCGTCGACTATGACCGTCGCGCCGACGGGCTGGCTCGAGAGGCTCACGCGCGTCGACGGCGGCGCGTCGGAGAATGCGCACAGGGCGGCGACAAGCAGCCCGGACATAAAGGCCGTCCGCATCATTTCACTTCCCTCCCTTCATGCGGCGCTCCACGTCGACCAACTTCGCAGAGGCCTCCCTGTAGCGGTCGTCGTTCCGGTCCGGCACCATCTCGAGGAGGACGCCCAGTTCGCGCCTGGCCTCCTCCCACCGGCCCTGGTTGAGCGCCTTGTCCACCACGAAGCGCTGGTCTGCGTAGCGCCTCTCCAGCTCCTCCTTGGCCTTGGCGAGGCCCTCCCTCGCCAGGGCCGCGCACTCCGGCTTCGGGTTCACGGTCTCGAGATAGAACAGCGCCTCCCGATACGCAGTGACCGCCGCGAAGAGATTGCCGTGGTTGACGTCGCGGTCCTCCCACTTGGCGCGGCCGACCTCGACGGACTCCTCGGCGAGCGCGACAAGCTTCTCGCGCGAGTACTGGATCGCCCAGACCCCGAGCTGGTTCTTCGAGAACGCCTCCAGCTTCTCGCGGACTGCGCGGAACGCCTCCGGTTCCTGCGTGTTGACGACGCGGACCGTCCGCTCCTTCGTGGAATACACCACGCGGAGCTCGAAGCTCACGAGGGCCGGAGGGTCGGGCTCGGGGCCCGTGTATTCGCGGTCGATTTCGCGTATCTTGTCGAAGGCCAAAATGTCGTTCAGCTCGGCGCGCGCCTTCTCCCCCAGGGGCTCGCTCTTCGTGAAGCTGCGGTCGTTCTTAGGCACGTCGTCGACGGAGACCGACAGCACGCCGTCGTCGGACAGGCGCAGCGCATAGCGGAATATCCTGCCGGAGTCGGCCTCGACCTTCTCGTAGAAGAGCTCGCGCACGACAGGCGCCTCCTCCACCACCGGCTTCGCGGGCGCCTGCTCCTCTCCGCGCGGGACGAACAGCACGACGCCTATCGCGGAAAGCAGCGCCGCGATCGCGACGATCCACAACACGCTCGCCGCCGGCTTCCGCCTGCCCCTGCCCTTCGGAGCCTCCGGCGCGCCAAGGCCGAGGTCGATGGCCGACGGCGGGCTCGCCTCGTCGCCGACCACGGATATGACCGTCCTGCCGACCTCTCAGCGGTCTCCGGCATGGAGGGCCTCGGGGTCTCCGCCGATCACTCGCCCGTTCAGGACGGTTCCGTTCGCGCTGGCGAGGTCCGTGACGCGCAGCCCGGTCTCGCCCTCGGCCTCGAAGAAGCAGTGGTTGCGGGAGAGCTCCTCGTCGTTTATGTGTATGTCGTTCGACGACGAGCGCCCGAGCCGAAGCCCCCCGGGCCCGACTGCGTACCGCTGGCCCGCGAACTCGCCGTTAGCAATCTGGAGCTCTAGCTTGGACATCAGAACAGACCTTTCATTGCCTGGGCCAGGACGGGGCCCAGCAGGATTATGAAGACAGCAGGGAAAATGCAGAGCATCAGCGGGCCGAGCATCTTCACCGGTGCCTGTGCCGCCAGCCTCTCAGCCCTGTCGAACCGGCGCGAGCGCAGCTGCTCCGACTGTATGCGCAGCATGGCGCCGATGGACACGCCCAGCTCGTCCGCCTGTATGAGCGCATACGCGGCGGAGCGGAGGTCTGGCTGGCGCACCCTGTCGGCCATGCGCTTCAGAGCGTCCTTGCGCGACGCCCCGACCTGTATCTCCTTCGTCATGCGCAGAAGCTCCTCGTCGAGCGGGGACGGGCGCTGCGCCCGGCAGTTCCTCTGCAAGGCGCTTATGAAGTCCATGCCGGCCTCCACGGAGAGCGTGAGCAGGTCGAGGACGAACGGAAGCGACCGCTGGATGGAGAGGTGGCGCCTCGCCACCGCGCGCCTGAGCCAGATGTCCGGGACGATCCAGAGCATCATGATCTTGAGCGCGGCGAACTCCTCGCCGGAGATCAGCCCCTCGAAGCCGCCCTGCACGAGCAGCGCGTCCGCCCTCGCCACGATGCCGGCGAACGCCGGGCGGCGCACGATGGACGAGAAGTTCGGCGCAAGCGGAAGGAGCGCCTTGATCAGCACGGGGATGGAGCGCTCCTGGCGCCGTCCGTCCGCCAGCGTCACGTATGTCACGTCCTTCGCGACGTCGGCGAGATACCACGCGATTCCGACGGCGCACAGCGCCCAGAACGCGGTCGCGGCAATGCTGAAGGCCGATCCCATTGCAAAGCTCATCTTTCTTTTCCCTGCCCTGTCGACATGGTAATTATACCACAATTTCGGCTGCAGTTGTGCGCTGCCTGGAAACCATCTACTTCTCCTTTATGGTGCCCTTCAGCACGGCTATGAACGCGGACTGCGGCACGTTGACGTGGCCGAACTCCTTCATGCGGGCCGTGCCGCGCTTCTGCTTCTCCAGCACCTTCATCTTGCGCGTGACATCGCCGCCGTAGAGCTTCGCGAGAACGTCCTTCCTGAACGGGCGGATGTCCTCCCTCGCGATGATCTCGCGCCCTATCGCAGCCTGCACCGGTATCTTGAACTGGTGCGGAGGGATCGTCTCCGAAAGCGCCTTGCACATCTGCATGCCGCGCGCGCGCGCCTTGTCGCGGTGCACGAGCGTCGCGAACGCGTCCACCGTCTCGCCGTTCAGGAGGATGTCCATCTTCACGATGTCGGAGACCTGGTAGCCGTCCGGCTCGTAGTCCATGGAGGCATAGCCGTGGCTCACGCTCTTGAGCGTGTCGTGGAAGTCGATGAGTATCTCGTTGAGCGGCAGGCGGCACGTAAGCATCACGCGCTTGGCGTCTATGGTCTCCGTGCCCTCGACCTGCCCGCGGCGGTCGAGGACGATGCGCATGACGTCCCCTATCGACGCGCTCGGCGTGATGATGCGGGCCTTGAGGATCGGCTCGGAGACGGTCTCCAGCGCCGACGGGTCGGGCATCTGGAGCGGGTTGTCGAGATCGCGCTCCTCGCCGCTCTTCAGGCGGAGCTTGTAGACGACGCCCGGGGAGGTGGAGATGATGTCGAGCCCGAATTCGCGGCGCAGGCGCTCCTGCACGATCTCCATGTGGAGAAGCCCGAGGAACCCGCAGCGGAAGCCGAACCCGAGCGCAAGCGACGACTCGTGGTGGAACGTGAACGCGGAGTCGTTCAGGTGCAGCTTCTCGAGCCCCGCCTCCACCTTCTGGAACTCGTCCGTGGACATCGGGTAGATTCCGCAGAAGACCGTGGGCCGTATGTCCTGAAAGCCGGGCAGAGGTTCGTCCGCCCCCAGCTTCGCGGTCGTGACGGTGTCGCCGATCTTGATCTCGCTCGGGTCCTTCACCGTGCCGACGATGTACCCTACCTCCCCGGCGGAAAGGCGGTCAACGGGCTTCTTCGTCGGAGAGAACACGCCTACTTCGTGGACCGTGGTCGCAACGCCGCTCGCCATGAAGCGGACGCTCTGCCCCGCCACGAGCGACCCGTCGACGACCCGCACGTACGTTATCACGCCGCGGAACTCGTCGAACACGGAGTCGAATACCAGCGCCCGGAGCGGCGCGTCGACGCCCTGCGTCTCCGGCGGCGGTATGCGCCGGACGATCGCCTCGAGGACGTCCGGGCATCCTTCGCCCGTCTTGGCCGAGACGAGCAGAGGGTCGTCCATCGGTATCGCCAGGATGTCCTCAATCTCGCGCGAGACCTCCTTGACGTCCGCGCCGGGCAAGTCGACCTTGTTCAGGACCGGCACGATCTCCAGCCGGGCGTCCTGCGCGAAGTAGGTGTTGGCCACGGTCTGGGCCTCCACGCCCTGGGCCGCGTCCACGACGAGCAGCGCGCCCTCGCACGCGCCCATCGAGCGCGACACCTCGTAGGCGAAGTCGACGTGGCCCGGGGTGTCCAGCAGGTTGAAAAGATAGGTCTTGCCGTCCCTGGCCGTGTAGCGCATGGACACCGGATGAGACTTTATCGTTATGCCGCGCTCGCGCTCAAGGTCCATCGCGTCGAGGGTCTGCTCCTTGAGCTCGCGCGCGGATATGGCGTGTGTCAGCTCCAGGATGCGGTCGGAGAGCGTCGTCTTTCCGTGGTCGACATGCGCTATGATGCAGAAGTTGCGTATGTTCTCAAGCTTCATTTCCGCATATTATACCATAAACGCGCCAACGCCGCCTTCAGCACCCCCTTGCGCCACGGACCCATTGACTAGCCGGAGACTTTTTTGTACACTATCCGCCGCCAATCCAAGGAGCAGACAATCCATTCAAAACACCGGAAGCAGCCGATTCGCACCCTATGAAGATCTTTTCCGCTGCAACCATACTGGCAATTGTCGCGTCCTGCGCACCATCACCCGCCCATGCCGCACCGCTCATCCCGGCGGCGGAATGGCGAATGATCCGGCAGATCGCAGTCAACTACGACCTGACAGACGAGCAGACCTGGCTCCTCGCAGCGATCCGCCGCCACGAAAACGGCCGGCCCGGGCTCGAGTTCGGCGTAGGCGGCCCGATGAACTCCGGCCACAGGGCCCATCGCTACCGCGACGGCGTAAAGTCGTTCTACGTGCAGGGCTCCTGGGCCGCCGGCACGATCAAGCTGCACTTCTCCGGCAACATCGCGGCATTCGGGCGAAGGTACAACCCGTTGAACGCAAGGCGATGGACGAAGTCCGTCTCTTCGCTAATCGACCGGCTGAAGCGCGAGAACAACTTCACGCTCCCCGGGATCCGCCCGCGGAGGGCGCCGCTTCCGCTCTGACGCGCCTCAGGAACTCCTCGCGCCCGCGGTTCCTCAGCCTGCAGGCAGGGCATTCCCCGCAGCCCTTCCCCGGCACGCCGTTGTAGCATGTGAGCGTCTCGTTCTCGATTACGTCGAGGATGCCCAGCCTGTCGGCCAGGGCCCACTCTTCGGCCTTGGTCATGTGGATGAACGGCGTCACTATCCTGATCGGCCATTCAAGCGCAAGGCGCATCGTCCTTTGCTGAGACCTGATGAAAGCCGCGCGGCAGTCTGGGTAGCCGGAGAAGTCGGCCTCCGACACTCCGGTGTAGACGTCCGTCGCGCCAAGCGACTTCGCCCAGACTCCCGCCGCGAGCAGGAAAAACGCGTTGCGGCCCTCCACGACCGTGTTCGGGCAGCTCGCGCCGCCCGTTTTCCTTATCCTCTCCGTCTTGGACATCAGGGCGCTGGACGTGAGCTGGCCGTAGAAGCCGAGCGACACGACCTTGTGGAAGGCCACGCCGAAGCGCCTGGCAAGGCGCCTCGCGTAGCGCGTTTCAAGCGCATGACGCTGCCCGTATCGGAAGGTAATCGCCGCAACCCGCTCCGCACCGTATTTGCGCACGGCCAAGGCAAGGCACGTGGCGGAGTCCTGTCCGCCGGAAAGCACCACCACCGCCTTCACGCCTGGAGATTCCACCTTCATGACGGTCCTTTCGCCACGGGCCGCCGGGCTCAGAGGCTCTTGATTATGTGCTGCGCCGCGCGTATCGTGTTGCCGCAGCAGTCGAGGGCGCCCACGAACTCGGGCGTGATGGACGCGACGGAACCGGAGCCCGCGGTCTTCAGGCGGAACAGCAGGATGTAGCGGGAATAGTACTTCTTCTGCACGTAAGTCGCATATGGCACCGACTCGAGCCCTGCGTTCGGGTTCCCGACTATGGAGGCCAGGTCGTTGAGCCCGAACGCCAGCAGGAGGCCGCCCTTCAGGTTCACCTCGGCCCGCACCTCTGACTCCGCATACGTCTCGTTCCACTGCTTGGTCGAGAGGTACTCCTCGCCGAACGCCTGGTAGATCGTGCGGCCAAGGTGCGACGCAGGGTTTATCGCCGCAACCACAAGCCCGTTAGTAACCGACTTGGTTATGCACGCCGCGAGATTCGGATCAAGCCCGTCTGACGCCCCCGGCACAGACCCGTCGTCGCCATGCGCGTAGCCGTTGTAGGACGGATACCCCTCCGCCTTCTCGTAGTGCCGCACTACGTACTTGAGGCCGAGCCGCTCGCGCAGGGCTGCCGCCTCGGCCTCGTTCAGCCTGTACATGCAGAGGAGCTTCATCAAGTCGGGGTGAAGCCCGCTGTTCTGCTCCGACACAGCCGCGGCGTCGAGGCTCCCGATGTTCGACGGGCCGAAGTAAAGGGTCTCGTCGCCGATTGTCTGCGCGTCGAAGACTATCCTGCTGCCAACGGTGGCGTTCGCTCCCTGCTCCGCGTCGGCGGAACAGTCGGCGTAGAAAAGATTGTCCAGCCTGTTCAAGAACCCGCCTGAGACGAGGAACGCCTCCACCCCCCGCTCCACGGCCTTCTGGTTCGCAAGCGAGACCTTCCGCGCCGCCGCCTCGCGCACTCCGCCGACCTTGGACACGGCAAGAGTCGAAATGATGGCGATGATCGCGATGACCATCAGAAGCTCTATGAGCGTAAATGCCCTTTTCATCTTTTTGTCTTTCCTCTCTTTGTTCTGTTGAACGCCGACGAGCGCCCCAAGGTTCTATCAGCTACCTGACGAGGTTTGCTCCCTCGTCCTTCACGTCGTGGTCCTTCACGTCGCCCGTCTTGGAGTCGCGGTGCGTCATCAGCGAGCCCCGCCCGTCCCTCGCGGGATGCGCGGAGAGCGCCTTGAGCAGCTCCTCCGAGGCCTTGCCGCCTTCGAACGGAGTCATGATGACATACGGGCGTATCAGCACTATGAGCTCGGTGCGGCGCTTCACCTTCTCGGTGCCGCGGAAAAGCCATCCAAGCAGCGGAATGGAGCCCAGGAACGGAGTGCGGTAGTACTGCTCCGACTCCGTCTCGTTGATGAGCCCCCCCGCCATGACCGCCATGCCGTCCTTGGCGACGAACGTGCCGGTCAGCGACCTGGAGACCACGTACTCTATCGCCTTGTCCTCTCCGGTGCCACCAGTGACGGGAATGAACACCTTCTGGGGGCTGATGGTGGAATTCTCCTGCAGAAGGCGAAGCGTCACCGTCCTGTCCGAGTTGATGTTGGGCGTTATGAGGAGCATGTTGCCTACTTCCTTGCGCTCTATCTCGACCGTCGGCTCCGTGGTGTCGATGATGCCCTGCGTCGTCGTAGTCTGCCCGACGGTCCAGCCAGTAACGATCGGATACTCCTTGCCGTCGAATATCCTCGAGACCTCGTTGTTCGCGGTAAGCAGCGTGGGCGTCGCGAGGGTCTTCACCTTGCCGTCCTTCTGCATGAGCTCGATCTTCGTCACGAGCTCGCTGCTGAGCGTCCTGAAGGCGAACGTCGGCGTGAACCCGTCCATGGCGGCGGACGTTGCCTGGGCGATGTCGGCGAACAGGTTGTTCCCGTTCGCGTCCAGGCCGCCGCGCCCGACCGCCTTCGAGTTGGCGTTGAAGAAGTACTCGAAGGTGGCGTTGAAGTCGTCCGTGATGTCGAGCTCCAGCACCTTGACCTCCATGAGGACCATCGGCGTGGGCACGTCAAGCCGCTTGACGAGCTTGCGTATCTCGTCCATCACCCTGACGTCGCTCGTCCTCACGACGAGCATGTTGTTCTTGCGCGACACCGACACGAATATGTTCGCCGCGCCCATCGCACACTGGCTCCTCGCGTAGTCGTATAGGTTCGTGTTCCCGCCGACGAGCGCCTGGTCCATCGTCTTCGCCTCCGAGGCCGAGAGGCCGACGCCCGCCGACAGCATCTCGCGCCGGCGGCCGTAGAGCTGGTCCCACTGGTTCAGCCGCGACAGCGCGTTGCCGCGGCTGAAGGAGAAGTTGCCGGCGCCGGAGCGGCTGCCGGACGACGACGAGCGCGGGGCCTGCATCTCCATGAACTGGGAGTTGCCGTTCTCCTCGATGACTCGGAACCTGCGGAAGCGCCGCGAGAGGTCGTACTCGTCGTCCTCGTCGAACTCCTCCTCGCCGAGGGAGAGCAGCGTGCGGTCGGGGTAGAGCCCGTAGATCGCCGCGGCGACCTCCACGACGTTCGGATACAGGAGCGTGAACGTCTCGGTCGTCTCCTCGCGGAAGGTGCTGAGGTTCTCGGCGTACTCCTGCATCGTGGTGATGCGTATCACGTTGCCGCCGGGCTCGCGCCGGTACCAGAGCCCAGAGGCGCGGCATATCTCCTCGACCGCCGCCTCCGCCGTGACGTTGCGGAGGAAGATCGAGACGGCCTTTCCGGCGGTCGCGTCCGACGACGAGATGTTCACTCCGGTCTGGTCCGCGAGAAGCCTCATGAGGCGCCCTATCGGCACCTTCTCGCTCTCAAGGTAGCGGACGAATTCCGGCCGCTCTTCGGCCGGCGCGGCAAGCGGAGTGAAGGAGCCCGGCAGAAAGAGCCGCTTGCCGTCGTTCGACGTCTCGAACTCCACGCCGAGTTCGCTCACGCCCCTTATCGGCACTTCGACGCGGACTCCGTCCACTGTCTCGTGCAGGACGGTGCCGCGCCGGACGGCAGTGGCGGCTTCCGGCGTCGGGCCGACGAGCGCCACGCCCTCGCCTCCCGCGCCAACCACGAGCGCATGCAGCCTGAGGCTCCTTGCGTCGGCAAGCTGGCTCTTGAGCGCGTCCGCCATCGCGTCGGCGACGCGCGTCGGGTCGTTCGTCGCCGCCAACGCGCCGACCCCGATCACCAGTCCCGCAACCACGACCAACGTCTTTTTCATGTGCCGTTCACCTTTCCTTTTGCCGCGTCAGCCCTCACGACGCCCCTGCCATTGCGAATATCGCCGTGAAGAACGCGATGTAGACAAAGCCCACGATGACGGCCGTCACGACGATCATCACCGGCTCGATCAGCATCCCGAAGCGCTTCACCGCGACCGAAAGCATCATCTCGTGCAGGCGTGCCGTCTCCCCGAACGTCTCCGGCAGCGAGCCGCCCACCTCGCCGACCGCCGCCATGTGGCGCATCATCGGCATGAACTCGACTGCGGGCGACAGCGATTCCGCAAGGGAGCGCCCGCCAAGCACGCCGTCGTGCGCGTCCTGCACCCTGCGCCGGAACCTCCTGTTCCCCATGAGCCGGGCTCCGGTGGAAAGCGCGTCGAGAAGCGTCACGCCGGACTCCGTCATGATCTGCATCGAGCGCGCGAACAACGCGGTTCCCGACAGGCGCAGTATCCGCCCCGCGACGGGAAGCCGCAGGAGGAGCACGTCCTCCAGCTCCCGCCCCCGCTCGTGCATCCTCACGACGAACCACGCCGCGGTCGCGCACGCCGTCCAGGCGAAGACGAGCATCCAGTTGGAAGACACCCACGACGAGATGTCCATCAGCATCCGCGTCAGCTCCGGCAGGTCCGTGCCGCCTGACTCCAGGAACTCCGCGATCTTCGGGATGACCGCCAGGACCAGGTATGCGCTCACGCCAACGGCGGCCAGCACGGCGACCGACGGGTACATCAGCGCGTTCACCACCGTCGTGCGCAGGTTACGCCGCGCCTCAAGCTGGTCCGCCGCGCGGCTCACCGTGTGCTCCAGCTCCCCGGAACGCTCGCCGACCTCGCTGAGGCGAACGACTATCTCGCCGAAGTGCCGCGGCTGCTCCGACAATGCCGCGGCGAACGAACTTCCGCCCAGGACGCTGTCCGCGGCACGCAGCCACATGCGCTTCGCCCGCGGCGAAGGCGCCTGCTCCGCGACCGCGCGAAGCCCCTTGAGGAGCGTGATGCCGCTCCTGAGCATCGAGGCGAGTTCGCGAAGGCCCATCTCGACGTCGAAGCCCGACACCGGCCTGAGCCATGACGGATGCCATGCCGGCGGAAGCGCCGGCCCCGCGGCCCTCTCCTCCTTCATGTCGAGGACTAGCCATCGCTCGGCCCGCAGCGCAAGGGCGAGCGCCGAACGCGATTCCGCCTCCCGCGAGAAAGTGCGCGTGACGCCCTCTGCGTCCCTTGCCGTGACAGTGAAGAGCATCAGTCGACCACCACCTTGAGTATCTCCGACTCGGTCGTGTCACCGGACAGGACCTTGGCGCGCGCGTCCTCCGCAAGCGAGACGAAGCCCGCCGACCTGGCGGCCGCGAGGATCTCCGCCTCCGTCGCGCCGTCCGCGACGAGCCGCGCCGCCTCCGCGTCGGGACGGAACAGCTCGAATATCCCGATGCGCCCGCTGAAGCCGCGGCCGGAGCACGCGGCGCAGCCCTTCCCGCGGCATTCGGCGCAGAGCCTGCGCACGAGCCTCTGCGCTATCGAGAGCCGCAGGGTCGCGGATATGAGATGGTTGGCCAGGCCCATGTTCCTGAGACGCGTCACGGCCCCTACCGCGCTGTTCGTGTGGAGCGTAGAGAGCACGAGATGGCCAGTAAGCGCCGACTTCACCGCCACGTCCAGAGACTCGGCGTCCCGTATCTCGCCTATCATGACGACATCGGGGTCGTGGCGCAGAATCGACTTCAGCGCCTTTGCGAAGTTCACCTTGTCGGAGGAGTCGACCTCGGCCTGCGCAACGCCGGGAATCTCGTACTCTATCGGGTCCTCCACGGTTATTATGTTGCGCGGCGCCCCCTTCAGGAGCTCGCCGATGAACGCATAGAGGGTGGTCGTCTTGCCGGAGCCTGTCGGGCCAGTCAGCAGCACGAGCCCGTGCGGACGGCCGAGCACGCCGTCGACGACGGCGCGGTCCGCGGCCGAAAGCCCTATGTCGTCGATCGCGAGCCTGCGCCCTCCGGTCTCGAGGAGCCTGAGGGTGATGCGCTCGCCGTGGCGCACGGGAAGCGTCGCCATCCGTATGTCCAGAGGCGCCGCGCCGACCGCGCCAGGCGCGCTCATGCGCCACGAGAACCCGCCGTCCTGCGGGGCACGCCGCTCCGCGATGTCCATGGAGGCGAGCACCTTGAGCCGGCTCGTCACCGCGCTCTGCATGGAGGCCGGGATCCGCAGGACCTCCTCGAGCTCGCCGTCGATGCGGAAACGCACGCGCACGGAGTCGGCGAACGGGTCGAAGTGGACGTCGGAGGCGTGCAGGAGCAGCCCCGCGCGGAGAATGCGGTCGACGAGGCGCACGGGGTCGGAGACGCGCTCCGCGTGCATCAGCAGCTCAGCGGCGGAGAGCATTGACCCTCCCCTTCAGCAAGTCCGGATTCCTCGAAACCGCCGCCGCGCTGCGCTCGGAGATGAGACCGTTCGCGAGCAGCTCCGCAAGCGACTGGTCGAGGGTGCGCATCCCAGTCGCGGCGCCAGTCTCGATTACCGAATAGAGCTGCGCGGTGCGGCCGCTCGCTATCAGGTTCGCCGCGGCAGTCGTGTTGACGAGAAGCTCGCACGCGGGATGGCGAGCCGACCCGTCCGGCGTCGGCAGAAGATGCTGCGCGCAGATGCCGCGCAGGACGAGCGCGAGCTGGTGCCGCGCGCTGTTCTGCTCGTCCGCCGGGAACACCGACACGAGCCTCTCCACCGCCCCTGCGCAGTCCCCTGCGTGAAGCGTGGTGAAGACGAGATGCCCAGTCTCCGCCGCCCGGAGCGCCGTGCGCACCGTGTCCGTGTCGCGTATCTCGCCGACGAGTATCACGTCTGGATCCTGGCGGAGCGACTCCACCAGCGCCGCGTTGAAGCTCACTGCGTCGCGCCCCACCTGCCGCTGGTTTACGAAGCACCTGGCGGACTTGTGGACGTACTCGATCGGGTCTTCGATGGTTATTATGTGCCCGTCACGTCGCCTGTTTATGCTGTCGATCATCGTGGCGAGCGTGGTGGACTTGCCCGATCCAGTGGGTCCCGTTACGACCACCAGCCCGTCGCGCTCGTCGCAGAACTCGGACATCCTCGGGGGAATGCCCAGCTCCGTGAAGGACCTGAACGACGAGTCGAGCCTGCGGAGGGCCACCGCGTGGCGGCCCGACTCGCGATAGACGTTGAAGCGATAGCGCGTGCCCGACGGGCTCGTGAGCGCACCGTCGATCGCGCCCTTCTTCAGCAGGATCACGCGGACGCGCTCCGTGCCGTCGGGGCTGCCGAGCGGAAGCGTGTAGAGGCCGAGCTCCGTGGCCACGGCGTCCACCGCCTTCTCGTCGAAGGGGGCGAAGTCCCCCTTCTCGACCAGCGCGCCACGCACCCGGAAACGCGGCGCGAACCCGGCCGTCAGGTGGATGTCGCTGGCCCCGTGCTCCTCGCAGATCGAAAGAATGCTTTCAAGTATTGGCGTCATTGGCATGGGCTCCTAGAACGCGACCGTGAGGACGACTCGCGACGGCGGATCGATCGACACCGACAGCGGCACAACGGCGAGCTCGTCCGAGACGAAGCGGTCGAGCGCGGACATGAGCGCAGGATACGTTCCTTCCACAGTCCATCTGCGGACCGTCGGGGACGGGCGGATTCCCGTCATCTTCAGCGAGTCCGACGCCGCCTGCCTGCCGTCCGAGACTTCGCTCCGTACGATCTTCAGGCCCGCCGCGCGCAAGGTCTCCACGACCGTGCGGCTTCGCTCGGCCTCCGACTCGCCCGCGCGCCCCTTCACCTTTGCGGCCGGCGCCGGCGCACTGCGCTCCGCGGCAAGCTCCTCGCGCGCGGCATCGGCCTGTCGCCGCGCCCTGGCCATCTCGTCGTCGAAGCCTTCCTGAGAGACGAGCGCAGACTGGCGCTGGCGCAGCGCGTCTATCCTGCGACCCGCGTCAGCGCGCCAGCCGAACCAGTAGAGCGCCGCCACGGCCAGTGGAACGGCGACGGCCAGGAACAGCTTGTCCTTTGTGCGCATCTCAGTCATGGACGATCTCGCAGTCGAATGAGGTTGTAGTGCCTTGTGCGCTGGTCGCAGTCGAGCCGGGGGTCACCCGCCATCCGACCTTCGAGGCGGCTTCCGAAAGCTCCACCATCACGTCCGCCGCCGCGCGCGGCGAGACCGTCGTCGCGGAGAACTTCGCGCGGAACGCGCCGTCAGCGCCAAGCGACGTCAGGACCGCCCTGTCGCCGCATGACTGGGCAATCGACCTGAGGAGCCTCGGCCATGCGGACCTGAGCCGCGCGACGTCGTCCTGGGCCTTCGCCGCCGCCTCGCGCCGTGCGCGGACGGCCTGCGCCTCCTCCCTGGCAGCCTTCGCCTCGCGCTGCACCGCTTTAACCTTGGCGTCGAGCCGTTCGCATACGGCAACGTCGCGCTCCAGCCTTGAACTCGTCATGAACGTCCGCACCGCATCCGCCGCCACAAGCAGAAGAACGACGGCTCCGGCAATCGTCAGAGGCGCAACTAGCCGATCGCCGCCTGCCGAAGCTTTCGCCTTTCGGCGGCGCACTGCGACCTCGTATACGCGAACCGTCGGATCGTCGCCAGCCACCAGGCGGTAGGCCAGCTCCGCCTCGGCCGCCGGAATCCCCGAGGATGGCTCGACCTCGTAGGCAAGGGCCATCTCCAGCTCGGACGGCTTCAGCCCGGCGACCTGCATCACCGCCATTCGCACCTGCTGCCGGAATGACGACGGATCCTCCATCACCGAAAGTGCCGCGCTTCTGCTCACGGAATCACCACCTCCAGAACATTGTCGCCGGGCTTCAGGTCGACGAGGCGAACGACCGGTACCGAAGCCCCGGCCTTCGCGGCGGTCACTATCCTCTCGCCAGGCGCCAGCCCCTCGAAGCGATGCTGCGCGTTGGCCGAGACGGTCGCCACGTCGCCGGTTATCAAGCCGTCCGCAGGCCCGTACCATGCAAGCCGGACGTCGCCGGAAAGGTTCGGCCCCGTGGCCCAAACCGTAAGCGAGCATTCGCCGCCGCGCTCCGGGAGAAGAGACACGGTCCTGACCGCGCCAGACTGCCCCTTCGGCCCGTAGTGCGAAACGGATGCGCCATAGACGCCATTCGTAATGCCAATGCGGCTGAAGCCTGCCGCGTCCTCCGTCTCGATCGGATTCCCCCACGGATCCAGAAGGCGAGTTTTCCCGAACGGCAGCCTCAGGTAGGGGCCGCGCCAGCCTGTCGGCACCGAGATCCCGGCGTTGGCAAGCTGCGGATCAGCCCCCGAAACGAGGTTCGCCGCCGTGGCGGGAACGACACGGTAGCCCGGCATGCCGGCCGGTCGCTCCCACAGCTCGGACAGCGTTCCGTTTGTAACCACCACGGACCTTCCCGTGTCGGAGAGGAATGCAAGCGCCGCTTCGCGTATTTCCTCGAGCTGACGGTCCGCCGCCGTCACAAGCTTCGCGTCGCGGATGCGCGACACCTCGCGCACGGCAAGATGCGCGGTGAGCGCCATGACGAGCAGCACAAGCACCAGTTCGACAAGCGTAAAGGCGCCTCTCACGGGAAATCCTCCCCTTCGTCAACATCGTTGCGGACAAGGAACAGCACGAGGTCGTCGCCGCGAGCGGCGACATCAGACCCGAAACGACCCGCCTGGCGGGAGAGGCGCTGAAAGCCGACTGTCCACGCGGTCTCCCAGCGGTTCGTCAAGTTCAGCGCAAAACACGGCGTCTGGAGCCGCCCGTCAGGCCCGGCCGAGACCACCCGCGCATAGCGGAAGCGAATGTCGTCCGAAAGATTGGTGTTCGAGCCGGGGAACGCCTGCGCAGGGGGTATCTGAAGAACATAGGGATTGCCCCAGGGATCCATGACTGCCGGCTCGCCAGGGAACCCGTATATCGAACAACCGCCTTCTCCTCGCAGAAAAGCTTCCGGCTCTCGCAATCCGTCGACAGGCGGAAAAAAACCGCGACTGCCAAAAGTGGAGTCGGCGGGGAATCGCACGTCTGACTCGGACGGAAACTCGCCGGTCCATGACTTGACATACGGTCCGCGCCATCCGCGCTCGCTCTCATCATCCCACTGCGTAAACGCCGCAGGCACTGCACAGCCCGCGATATTTGACGACCGATTTGGATCGTCAACGCGAAAACCGGACGAATAAACCCTGCTGTCGGCAACCGAACCATAGAGATTAGTAGCGATCATCAAGTTTGCGATACGAAGATATCCAAGAGAAAAGCCAGGTATTCCACTCATATCGCTAAGATAACCACCATCATTGGATACAAATGCATCGCGGATGGTCGCAAGGTCGCGCTCGGCGGCGGCCATCTTGGCGCGATGCGAGACTTCGGTAACACGAGAAACGGCCAGCAAGGCGATAATTGACAATATCGCAACAACCGCAACGAGTTCAATCAACGTGAACCCGTGACGCATATGTACATCTCCTTGCAACATTCACTGGATATAACGCCATGAGAATGCCGATAGTTCAAAGGCGACTGGGACAGTGGCATTTCTCATCATTCTTGTGCGGACTATCGCGTTCGGTCAGATATAGCGGGCTGTCACGCTTTGGGGGCAGGATTTGATTTGGGATGGCGTGCCGGTGACGACGATTCGGCCGCCATCCTTGCCGCCGCCGGGGCCCATATCTACGATCCAGTCGGCGGCACGGATGACATCGAGGTCGTGTTCGATCACGATCACGGTAGCGCCATTGCCAATCAGATGACGGAACACCTCCATCAACGTACGCACATCAAGCGGATGAAGCCCGATCGTCGGCTCGTCAAAGACGAAGACCGAATCGCCCTGCCCGCGCCCCATCTCGCTGGCAAGCTTGAGCCGCTGCGCCTCGCCGCCGGAAAGACCTGGCGTCTCCTCTCCGAGCGTCAAGTAGCCAAGGCCGATGTCGTGCAGAATCTGAAGGCGGCTCTTCACGAGCGGAAGGTCTGCACAGGCATCCAGCGCCTCGTCCACGCTCATCGCCATCAGTTCCGGGAGGGACACGCCCTTTCGCCTGACGGCAAACGCCGCCTTCGCGTAGCGCGAACCGCGGCAGTCGGGACAAGGGATGTCCACGTCCGGCAGGAACTGGACGTCAAGGTTGATCTCGCCCGTGCCGTCGCAGGTCGGACAACGCAGCGCGCCCGTGTTGTACGAGAAGTCGCCCGCCTTGTACCCGCGTTCCTTCGCGTCCGCCGTGCGAGCGTAGATCTTGCGGAGTTCGTCATGGACGTTCGCGTACGTCGCAACAGTCGAACGGATGTTGATGCCGATGGGCGTCGCGTCGATGAGCTTCACCTGCGCGATGCCGGGCGCGGAGAGCGAGCGGACGTGCGCGGGGAGTGCGCGTCCCCCGATCTGCGCGGCAAGTCCCGGAACGAGGCTTTCGAGGATCAGCGTCGTCTTGCCGCTGCCGGAAACGCCCGTCACGACCGAGAGCCTGCCCTTGGGAAACGACACCTCCAGTGGCTGCACGGTATGGATCGCGGAGGTGGTGAGCCGAATCTCACGCGGAGACGCGGAGGCGCGGAGCACGTCCCTTATGTCCTTTTTGTCCCTTACGTCCTTTTTGTTCTTTGTGGCTAAAAACGGCCCGATCTGCGACTTGGGATTCTTCGCGATCGCGGCCACCGTTCCCTCCGCGATGAGTTTTCCTCCCTTCGCACCGGCACCCGGTCCCAGTTCCACGATCCAGTCGGCGTGCGAGAGCACCTGCGTGTCGTGGTCCACGAGCAGGACCGTGTTGCCGTCCGCGACCAGGTCGTCCATCACGCCCGTCAACCCTTCCAGGTTCGACGGGTGGAGTCCGATGGACGGTTCGTCGAGAACGTACAGCACGCCCGTCGTCCTGTTCCTGACCGCCCGGGCGAGTTGCATGCGCTGGCGTTCGCCGGTGGAGAGCGTCGAGGCGGCGCGGTCGAGCGAAAGGTACGAAAGCCCGAGCTCCATCAGCCGGCGCGACGTATCGTGGAACGCCTCGCAGATTCGTTCCGCCATCGGACGCATCGGCTTGGGCAGGGACGCGGGAACGCCGCGCACCCATTCCTCCGCCTCGGCCAGCGTCATCTCGCACGCCTTGTCGAGCGGAATGCCGCGCAGAAGCGGCGCGCGGGCGCGTTCGGAGAGGCGCGTGCCGCCGCAGTCGGGACACGGCCCCTCCTTCAGAAACTTCGCGACGCGCTTCATGCTCTTCTCGTCCTTCACGTTCTTGAGCGCGTTCTCGACGGTGTGGATGGCGTTGAAGAAAGTGAAGTCCATCTCGCCGGAGCGTCCGTCCTTCTTGATCTGATAGACCATGTGGTGCTTCTCCGGCGGCGCGTGGAGGACGATGTCCCGTTCCCGGTCGGTGAGGTCGCGCCACGGCACGTCCGTCCGCACGCCGAGATGGTCGCGCGCGATGTCCTTCATGAGCGACCACATGAGCGACTGCCACGGCGCGACGGCGCCCTCGTCGATCGTGAGCGAATCGTCCGGCACGATCGTCGCCAGATCGACTTCACGCACCACGCCGGTGCCGTCGCAGCGTTTGCACGCGCCCTGAGAGTTGAAGGCGAGCTCCTCCGCGCCGGGAGCGAAGAAGCGCGTGCCGCATTCGGGACAGACCAGTTCGCGCTCCGCCGCCACGTCGAGAGACGGCGCGAGGTAGTGTCCGTTCGGACAGCGGTGCGACGCGAGGCGCGAGTACATGAGCCTAAGCGAGTTGAGCAGTTCCGTCGAGGTGCCGAACGTGGAGCGGATGCCAGGGACGCCGGGGCGCTGGCGGAGCGCAAGCGCGGCCGGGACGTAGCGCACGTCGTCCACTTCCGCGCGCTCCGCCTGCGTCATCCGCCGGCGGGTGTAGGTGGAAAGCGATTCGAGGTAGCGTCGCGATCCCTCGGCATAGACGATGCCCAGCGCGAGAGACGACTTGCCGCTTCCCGAAACGCCCGCGACGCCGACGATCTTACCCAGGGGAATATCGACATCTATGTTCTTGAGGTTGTTCTTCCTCGCCCCGCGCACCTCGATTGCGGTTGGTCTTTCTTTGCTCATGTCTCTACCTTCTTGTCATGTCTGCATCATCTTCTACCTTGAAATCTTCCGTCGAACCGCTCGAACGCGATGCGGAACGCCGCGCGCTTCTGGATGATCGTGTCCCAGCTCAGGCCGCACTGCAGCACCTCGTACATCAAATACTCGAAGAGCTTGCGGTCGTTCCGGCACGGCGTTCCCCACTCCTTGTCGTGGTACGCGCGCTCCAGGTCGTTCAGCTCGAAATACGGGCAACGGATTTTCTTTTTCATAACGCCTCAATCTCATTTCTCTATCAGTATTCCGATCGCCCGGCCAGAACGTTCATATCCATGTTTTCCTGCTCGATCCAGCCGCGCTCCATGTCGATGCGAAGCGCGGAAGCATGCGCGAAATCTGGATGTGCCGCGAGATAGGCTTCCCAACGGCTGTGCGTCTGTGGCGAGACCGGGTGGCGCGGGAGCGCTTCGTCCGCGGCGAATTCGTCGGCGATGACGCGCCGGACGGTTATGGCCTTTGAAATCCGCTCTGCGATGACAAAGCCGTCAAGATCGCCGTCTCCGGCATGATCCACCGTCACCCCCTGCTCCGCAAACAGCTCCAGTAGCCGGATGACGGCGGCATTGGGATACCCTTCCGTGTAGAGGCACGGCACCTTCTCGCGAACAAGCGTTTCAAACGGCGCGGCATTCTCGCTTGTGACGATTTGACGCACGTCCAAACGCACGTCGCGGATGCGCATGACCGTCTGGCGCGGCAGCTGCACGGCGAGTCCCACACGGAACATCTCCGCCGGATACGCAAACGATTCGCCCGTGTCGAGCGTGAACGAGAACGGCGCAAATACGGTCGCGAAGCTCGTAAAAGGATTCTCTTCGATTCCGAACCGGGCGGACGCCTCACGCCCGCATTCATCCACATCCATTCCGGCAACGGAACAAAGGACACGCTCAAACACCATGCGCCGCGTTCCGGCACGCAGCGATTTACTGTCGCCGAGAATATCGGCCCCCAATTGAGAAAGCGTGACCAGAGGCATATTCGCGTCATTCGAAATGCGGCGAGCAGCCCACTCGAGCATTCGCACGAAATCGTGAACCGCCCCTTTGCCGCGTCGCAGAAAACGCACGACCGTCGCGTCTGACTTCAACGTTTCGACCACATCGGCGTCGGCGACCAAACGAGCGCGGCGAAAAGCTTCCTCACCAGAATCGCTTGCCACTTCCTTCTTTTCAAAAACGGCGCAAACTTTCTCCCACCAGGCTGGATCGCGGCGTTCAGGCGGGATGCGGAACACGGCCTTGCGTCCCTTCTGATAGGCGGCGACGCCAAGAATACGCCCGACTTCTGCGATGGCTTCCCATTCTTCAGGCGTTGCCGGAACTTCGATCTCGGACGGCAACGGCCCCTCGCCAGCGATTCGCCGCACGAGCTTTCGCGCGAGCCACTTGATGCGCTTGTCACCACACAGTTCCGCATCAAGACTCATCGCCTGCTCCCTTGATGTCAGCGCCAACCGAAGTAAATTCCGGCGTATCCGACCTGTCCGGTGCCGGCGCAGAGAACAAGTCGCCCTGCTTGGCGGTGATGTCCTGCGTGTAGTGGTAGAGATGCACGTCGAACTTCTCGTCCTTGACGACGAAGAGCGACGTTGTGCGCGGCAGTTCCTTCTTCACGCCGTCCTGGTCCGGCGACGCCACGAAAAGCTGAAGCCCCAGATCATTCGCGAAGGACAGGAGCTGGTCCCGTCGCGCCGCGTCGATTCCGTAGAACGCCTCGTCGAAGAGGAGCGGCTGGAGACGCAGCGACTGGTTGCCCGTGCGCCCCTGGTAGAGAAACGCCGCGACGGTGAGGATCAGGAGATAGTTCGGTACGGCCTGCTCGCCGCCGGATCCGACTGCTTTCACGGAGCGATCGATGATCTTCCCCTCGTTGTCGCGCGTCACCATCTTCAGCTGGAATTCGTACCAGTGGCGGTAGTCAAACATCTCCGGTATCTCGCCCGGCTGAGCGGAGAGGATAGCGTCCTTGTGGGTATCCACGAAATCGGAAATCTCCTCGCCGTCCTCGCCCGCGCCGTATGCGCTGAACTTGCGGATGAGCGCCAGCAGCGATTCATACTCGGGGACGGGCTTCAACCCGAACGAATACCGGCTCGAACCGAAGAACCGGTCCTTCAGCATCCTGTTCACCCGCACCGAAAGCTGCGTGAGCCGCTGGTCGTCCTCGTAGAGCTTGCGCAGGACCTCGGAGACGAAAATGTCGCGAAACAAGCGCTGCGTCTGCTCGTTGATGACGCCCCTCTGCGCCTCGTAGTCCGCGTTTTCCTTCTCCAGCACCGCATCGATGGCCTCGCCGCGCTGATCGACGAGCGAACACGCCGCCGCATCGAATTGGAACGCATACTCGAATCCAATCGGCTCGCAGATGTCGCGCCGCAGCGTGGTCTCGCCTTCCGTCTCCTTGCGCTTCGACTCCTCGACAAACGCCGCAAGCGACTCCTTCGTGTCACCCGCCTCGTCCAGACGCTCATGCGCAAGCGCGGCGATTCCGGGCAGCAGTTTCTCCGCCGCGATACGGTTCGCATCCGCAATCCGCTGGCGTTCCCGCGATGCGACAAGCCCCGAGTCGATGTTCACGACCCGCTGGCTTTTGGCTCCGATGTCACGATCCACAAACGATATCTTTTCCTCAAGTTCACGAATTCGGTTCTCGACAGACCTAATACGCCTTTCGAGCGCCGCGCTCACACCTTCGTTCGCCATCTTGAGGCGAACAGACTCACGCTGCTCTTTCGCGCGCGCGAGTCTGGTGCGCGCTTCTTCTGCAACCCTCGACGCCACAGCCGCGTTCTCTTCGCGGAACATCTGCTCCTGCCGGAGGTGCCGTACCTTTTCGCATCCTTCCTGCCACCATGTCCGCAGACCGTCCACGGCCGACGCGATCTCGCGCATGTGCGTGCGCGCCGTTTCCGACTCGCGCACGCGCCGCGCCGCCGCATCGCGCGCCTTCTCGGCGGCGGAGAGTTCGTCGCGCTTCATGCGGATTCGCCGCGCCTGTTCATCGTGGCGCTGTCTGGCTCCAAGAAGGCGCGGTTTCACGTTGGCGAGCGGCTGCTCGCGTCCACGAAACGCGACCACCTTCGTCTCGACCTCGTCGAGGACGCGCAGACCACCACGTGCCGCCAGCGCCGCCTTGAGCGCCAGCACCGCATCGGGGTCAGATTCCGCGACATCTATGTAGCGCGCAACCCATTCCGTTTCGGACGGCACGTCGAAGTCTTCCGTCCGCACGAAGATCGACTGCTCCCGATGGTTTCGGAAGAACTCCATGCGCACGGCGTCCGCCTCGTCCTGCGGCACAAGCCACGTTCCGAGAAGCGCATCGCCAACGACCTGCTCAAAAGCGGCGATTTCCGCAGACTTCAACCCGGCGCGCGGCTCGACATGGAGATAGAGCGGTACGGCCTTGAAGAGACGTTCCGCCACGACAGTTCGCGCCGCTGCGAAACCGGGCACTTCCGGCTCCGGTTCCGCCTGCGCCTCAAGCGCCGCGAGCTCCTTCCCGATCCGAGATGCTTCCGCATCTGCCCTCGCGGCTTCGTCCGTATACGCACGAACAGCGCCAGCCGCGTCTTCGCAGGCCGACGCAACCGCAGAGCGTACCGCGTCCGTTTCCAACGCCGACTCTTCCGGCGCGTCCGCCTTCGCGGCGGCATCAAGCGCGGAGACAAGCGGCATGACGGAAACGGGCGCGTCCTGTCCGAGCCTATGAAGTTCCACGGCACGTTTCGCAGCACTTGCGGCAAATGCGCGACGCGATTCAGCAACGCGCTCCGCCACATCCTGCAACGCTTCGGATGCCTTGCGCCGCGCGTCATCCTTGGCACGGCACTCCCCTTCCAGCGCGGCGGCTTCCTGCGCGAGCTGCTTTTCGCGCTGAAGGAGGCCGGAAGCGTCCTTCGCTTTCAGATCCTGGAGTTCCGCCTGCCGGGCGTAGCGTTCGCGCTTGAGGACGTCAAGGTCGCCGTTGGCAACATTGATTTCCGCAACAACTTTCGTCCGCTCTTCCTCAAGTTCGCGCTCCTTTGCGGCGGCCTCGGAGAAATCGATATCCGCCCGTCTCCATGCTGCGCAGACGAGGCTCTCCTTCGTCCGCAGGAGCGCATCGCGTCCGCGCTTGAGCTTGCGGAGGAATCCAAGGCGCGTCTCGATGCGGTCGAGGCGTTCGCGGCTCTCGTCGATGGACCTGAGACCGTCAACAAGGCCTGTGAACGTCTCGCGATTCGGCTCTTCGAGCAGCTGGCGGAAAAGCTCGTTGAGGTTCCCCGCCTTGGACGCGATTTCGCGGTACGCCTTGCCGGTCGCGAGAATGCGGCAGACGTTGCGGTATGTTTCGACATCGTCGAAGAAACGCTCCGCAACGGCTGTCGCGTACTGCCCGATCTTCGCGAAGTAGCGCCCGCCGGGAAGCGCCTTCAGCCGCTTTGCGAACTCGTCGCGGAAGGCAGCGCGCAGCTGCGTCTTGCCGTCGTGCGAATCCTCGATCATCAGCGGCAGGTCGGCAACGGGAGCGTCCGCCATGCCGCCCCAGCTGTCGTAGGCTACGTCCATGCCCGTCGCCGAAAGACCCACGCAAATCGACACCGTCCGGCCCGTTTCAAGCGACGCCAGTTCAAGGGCGGCGTATGAAATGCCGCCGTCCTTGTTCATGGGTCCGCCCGCCTCGACGTTGTAGCGCATCACGACGCCCTGCACCTTGCGTCCGCCTGCGTTCTTCGCCCCGGCGACGCGCGCAGCGGCGTTGAACTCGATGTCGCCAGCGGAAAGCACGTAGTGGATCGCGTCAAGGAGGGTTGTCTTGCCGGAGCCATTGTCGCCGAGCAGGAACAAATGACCTCCGCCCGGAAGGTCCACAATCCCCGTTCCCAGATTGTGGAAGTTCACGAAGCGAATCTTTGTAATCCTGAACAAATCTCTTCGTATTGGCATTTTACTCACCCTCCACGTTCCTGTTTGTTACATCAACCTCAGGGGCCGTCGCCACGCTGGACGCTAGGCGCTCGCCCTTGTAGAGCCAGAGGGCGGGGAGGCATTCGTAGATCGTGTCGCCGCTTTCGCCGTCGTCGTCGCCACGCGGCAGCTCGCGCAGGAACCGGTACTTGAGGAGCGTCGGCATAATGGCGCGGACGATCCGCCGCACCTGTTCGTCGGTGTAGTAGTCCGTCCGCTCGGGGAACACCTCGCGGAACCTGCCGCCCGCGAAATTGAGAAACGACCCGAACAGGAAGCGGAGATTCTCCTTGTCGTCAGTCGAGACCGCCTGCTCCTGCAGCTCGCGCTCGAAGAACTCCAGCAGAAGAAGAAACGCCACGCACTCGTCGCGTTTCGTGAAGTTGAACATGTCGCGGTTCACTTCCGTCACCTTCTCGTTGTACCACGCCGGCTTGTAGAGACGCGCGCACTTGTACTCGACAATCAGTTCCCAGCCGTAGAACTTCTTGAAGAATCCGGCGAAGGCCCGCTTGTATTTCGATAGGAAGAGGAAGAGCGACAGGTCGTCGTCTCGGTAGAAGTACGGAGCCTCCAGAAGGATGTTCAGAATCTTCTGCACCTTCTGTTCGTTCTGTCCGCTTTCGGACATGATTTCCTCAAGCTTCGACTCTTTCACGCTCATCGCCTCTCTCCTGTCTGCGAAAGTTCAAGTTCCTCGAATTCAAGGCGGCGCTCGTCCAGACGGAGCGCCACTTCTTTGCCGGCAACGACCGTCCCCTTCACGCCGATCCGCGCCGCGCGTGCACCGCGTCCGAGTATCACGCTCCGCGCAAGCTCGATGGCCTTGCGGAAATCGCCATCCTCTTGCATCGGACAGGACGACAGCCGGACGCTCTCGCCGGGGTTCGCCGGCTTGAGCCCACGCGCAACGAGCCAGGCTTCCAGATCACGGAGACGCGCCTCGTCCATGGACGTCGCGCGCGGCGCGCCCGGTGCGTCCGTCCGCTCGTCAACCCATGCCTTCGTCCGCTCAGCGACACCGCTCTTGGCAAGATTCGGCTGAGGCGGGCGCGACTTGACGCCCGGGCGGATGTGCATGTCGCCGAACATCGCCGCCGGCTGGAGAAGCGCACGGAACCACGCGCTTGGCACGATGTCCTCCGACAGCCGCGCGAATTCGGCGATCCGCGCCCCGACGTCCTCCAGCCGCCTGTTGCGGCGTTCCAGTTCGCGGAGGCGGGCGCTCAGCTTCTTCCAGACGTTGCGCGCGGAATCCGACACGCGGCGCATCAGCTTCTGCAGCTTGCCGTCCGTACCGTAGAAGCGCATGAGCATATCGAGAATATCGCGCGGCGCGGGGATGCGCCCGCTCACGATGTGGCGCATCTTTCCCGACTCCTCGCGGAACACGGCCTCGCAGCGGGCCAGGCGTTCAAGCTGTCGCGGCGTGCGCAGCTTGTCGATCTCCGGGACAATCTCCTGGCGGAGGCGTCCAATGCGGTTCATGAACCGGTCGCGGAAGAGCGTCAGCTCATCGATGACCTCGCGCGCCTCGCCGATGTCGTAGGCGGAGCGGGTGAAGTCGTCGAGGTGCTTGTCGAGCTTCTGGAGGCTCGCCGCGACCTCGTCGGTCAAGTCGTCCGCGCGCTGCATGCCGTACATCACGTCGCGCGCGGCGTTCGCGTCCACCTCACCGCCCTTCATGCGGCTCAGCGTGCGCTGCATCTCGCCAAGCGCGGACTTGAGCGAGCCGAGGAGGTTGTCCGTGGCGACGGCACGCGGATTAAGCTCCTCCTCGCGGCGGGCGCGTAGCCATTCCACGAGCGACGCCGCGTCGTCGCAGATGCGGAAGCGGAACTTGCGGCGACGGTTGTCGCGGTAGCCCCTCACGCGCATCTTCTCGATGCGCCGCTCGACCAGCTTCCAGTCCTCGAGCTGCTTGAGGTCGGCGTTGAACTCGTCGACCTGTCGCTGAGACGGCGATTCGCCGAGAACGGCATCCCGCACGTCTTCGAACAGCGGCTCGAACTCGTGTCCCGCGCGGAAGTCGGCCAAAGCGGAAAGAATGGCCACGTAGAACGGCGCATTCTCGCTCGCGAGGACGTTGCCGACGGAGAGCGTCCGCCCCGCGATCAGCACGGACGCGCGCTCCTGCGCCTCGGAACACGCCCGCACCGGACTGGCGTCGTATGCGGCAGCCGAAAACAAGTCGTCGCCGTGTGTTTTCACATCAATGCCCATGCGCTCACCTTTCTGCCGATCAAAATGCAGCTACGGCCTCTTTCGCCATCAACGCGTAAACCGAGAATATCATACCAGGCTTTATCTTGTTTGTCTCTCATGCATTAACCTTCAGCCATTCCCTGAAGAATGGATTTGAGAACTTGTACGCGGTGCGGTTTTGGCAGATGAGACGCGACGCGACAAGGCTGTTAAGCGCCCGCTTGACGGCACCGGGGCTCGCAATGCGGACGCTGTCCATGAACTCGGACGTGAACACCCGCGCGGATTCCATCTGCGCAAGCCCTCTGAGAACGGTCAGCTGGTTTGGGGTCAAGTCGGCTATGGCATTCTCGAAGCCATTTTTCTCCCGTGCAAAGACGACAGCCAACGCCTTCGGCAAATCCTCCGCTGAAACCGCCGTTCCCTCGCTGGTCACGCTCCACAACGCATCGCACAATTCCTGCACGTCACCCGAAACACCGTCCGCGAACTTTATCAAGGATCGAGCGACATCTGCGGCGATTTCACATCCGCCCTTTCTGAAACGGGAAACGATAAACCGAACGAATGCCGCCTCATCGATCGGCGACACCTCGAAAGGCAGTGCGGACTTGAAGAACGGACTGTCATAATGCGTGAAAATCCGGAGCATGTCGTTTCTGGAACTCCCAAGGTAGAAATACGGCGTGTCCGCCTGAAACTGGATCGTTCCGCGCATTTCCGCAAGTATCTTCGCCGAATCCTCAAGCTTGAGCAAGTCCTGAAACTCGTCCATGACAACGCACAATCCGCCGTCCTCGGCCAGCTTCTTCACGGTTGCCATGACGGCGCCAAGGGAATCTGGTTCCGACGCGGCACGCGCATCGACGACAATGGTTGGCGCACCGGTCGTTGAATCTATTGTAAGCGCCGGGCGCAACCGATGGGCAAGCGAAAGCGCCTTTTTCAGAAACGACATCTTCTCCGTCACGCCTCCCACGCCGGACATCACGCGTCGGCAAAAATCGGCCAACGTCCTGATGCCATACAGGTCAATGTAGAGAAGCCGCTCGCCTTTCATGCCAGAGATCGCCTTCTTGACCAAAGAAGTCTTGCCCATGCGGCGCTCTCCCTGTATGACAAGATTCTGACCTGATTCCGCATAGTTGCGTAATTGGCGTTCCAATTCCGGACGCGGGCAGAAGTATTCCCCGTCAACAACGCATCCGTATCTGAATGGCATCTTCATCCTGTATCCTCCTTACGTTGGGCATTATATCAAAAATTACGCATTAGTGCGATACGCAATGATGCGTAATTTTTATGTTATGCGCGGGGAAGCTGACAAAACCTATGCGCCGGAATCGCCCGGCTGGCTGAGCCGCCGTGAGATTGCTCCAACGAAGTCATCGCGGACCTCAGCCTCGGCGGCGAAACGCGACCAGTCGCGGACCACGCTCCTGACCTCGTCCAGCACGGCGCGCGCCTTGCGTTCGCGCATGTTCGCGAAGCGCGCGCAGGAGAGGATGTCGTCGTCCGTTATGCCGATGCGCTTTCCGTTCACGGACATCTGGTGGCGCGAGGTTCAGTCCCCTTCCGGATTGTGCGCGTAGCACTCGTCGTACGCAGGGGCGAGCGACCACTCGCCGCGCCGGTCCATGAGATACGCGATGTTCTTCACGTGGTCGTCGCAGTTCCACGCCAGCACGTTGAACGCCATGCGCCGAAATAGCTGCTCGTTGGCGCGCGCATCGTTCACGACGCGGCGGGTGACGTCAAAGGCGTCTTCAGCGTCTTCGTAGGAATAAAGCGTCGGATTGTTGAAATCGTAGTGCGCAATAGCTCCGAGCGTCTGCGCGTGCAGCTTGCCGCCGTCCGCAAGTCTGTCGAAACGACGCGTCATGAAGTGGCGCTTGTTCCAGAGCCGACACTCGGTCATCTCGATTCCTCTTCGTCATTGCGCAGGCTGCCCATCGCCCCACGTGCGTTCTGTCCTGGCACGAACAGTCCGTACGCGCTTTGGCATTTTCATCGCATGTTTTTCCAGTTCCGCAACCTGGAGCGGCGTCGGAGCTGGCTCCGGCAGTAAGATCGACAGCTTATTCAAGACATTGAGGCAGCGAAGAACCGAAAGAAAAGAATCGAGGCGAATGCCGCCTGCGCCGTTCTCAAGACGAGAAAGCGCATAGCGCGACAGACCGGCCTTCGCGGCCAACTCTCTTTGCTTCATCTTCGCAGAAATACGCAAATACGCAATTCGGCGCCCAACCTCCTTCAGCAGGGCTTCATCTGATATGTCATCTATCCTATTCATTAGGCCTCACCCCTGTGACATAAACCGCATCTTTCAAACTTTATGCCTTGAATATGTGACATATTAAACCAAATTTTCCTTCGCAATGCAAGGGGAAATCATCTCGATTGTGCCTTTACGCGGAGACCTCATACATTCCTACGAGCAGGGCTCCACTGTTATTTCAAGTCCATGCCCATTCCTACTTTGCGATCTTCCAGCAGAGCCAGGCGGACAAAGTCTTGGAATCGAAGATCGTACCGTTGCGGATAGCGTCCTCGACTTCGGCCTCGGAGAGGACAACGGGATAGACGTTCTCGTCCGGGTCTTGGTCCTGGGCGTGCGCCGTCTCGGACAACTCCGCGAAATAGAGGTGGATGCGCTCCTCGCAGTAGCCCGGCGTGCAGATGATCGTCGTGAGGAACTTTATGCTCGTAACCTCGTAGCCTGTCTCCTCGGCGGTCTCGCGCCTTGCGCCCTCTATCGGGTCTTCGCCCGGTTCGAGACCGCCCGCGATGACTTCGATGAGCGCCTCTTCCGCCGCCTTGCGGTACTGCTTCACAAACACGAATTTGCCGTCGGGACGCCGCGCAAGTATCGCGACGGCGTTGCCGTGGCGGATCACCTCGCGCTTCGCCTTGCGTCCGTCGGGCAGTTCGATGTCGAGAAGATCGACGCTGATGATCTTCCCGGTGTACTTCCGCTCCGTCGCGAGCGTTTTTTCTGTCATATCTGTCATTTTAAGAATATCCTTTCTTTGACATTTTTCTAGCAAGACAAGCAGTCGTGCTTCTTCTTTATCTCCGTATTCAAGTGCGCGCAATACCGCTGCTTGCGCATTCACCGCACGGGAAAGTCGAAGTAGGTGTCGGGATAGGGCTCGTTCTTGAGCGTGAAGTGCCACCATTCCTCAGCGAGCGGCTTGAAGCCGTGGGCAAGCATGATCTCGCGGAGAAGCATGCGGTTGGCGTACTGCTCCTTGGTTACTTCTTTGTAGTCGGGATGCGATTCGAGGCCGAACCAGTCGAACGTGCCGCCCATGTCGACTTCCTTGCCGGTTTTCATGTCGAAGAGCGTGAGGTCCACCGTGCTGCCGCGGCTGTGCCCCGACTTCTCCGCGATGTAGCCGCGCTCGAACAGCACGGACTTGTCGAGGTCGCGGTAGAAATACGGCTTCATCCGCGTGTCGCCGACATCGGCCGCCCAGCGAACGAAATGCGCGACCGCCCGCTGCGGACGGTAGGCGTCGTATATCTTCAGCCTGTAGCCGCGCCTCACGCAGTCGTCGCTCGCCGCCTTGAGCGCACGCGCGGCCTCCTTCGTCAAAAGCGCGCACGGCTCTTCGTATCCGTCGATGCGTTCGCCGACGAAGTTGTATGTCGAATAGTAACGCGGCTCGAGGATAACGTCCGGCACTGCCTCGGCGAGCGCGACAAATCCGCCGCGCCCGGCGACATCCATCTGCACACACCCAGCCAGCAAAACCGCCAGTGCCCCAACGATTCCGAGCAAGTTCTTTTTCATCGTTTTTCCGTTCGCTTTAGGTTTTCATCTTAGTTTACCCATGCTTTATCTTGCCTGAAAAAGTCGAACGACCCAGAACAAAGAATTCGCACAAAGTACCGTTAACATTATCGGCGTGAACCACGCCGACAGGTTTTCTCCCCGCATGCACATTATAACCACATACGCAAACAAACTCGCAACAAGCAGCTTGGTAGTGCTTATGAAATGCCATGTCAGAGTCATCATCCGGCTATGGTTTTCCATGGTAACCTTAAACGGAACATTCCAGAATCGCGGGAAACACTCTACAGCCGACAGTATGCCAACAGGAGCCCACATGCAAGCCATCAGAACCCAGATCATGCTCTTGTTCCCATATCGATCAATGGCGCCACCCGCGTTGTAATGAATGGGAATTCTGTCTGGCAACGCGGCGTAGTGACACACCACCCAGAGCGTGATTCCAATCAACAGTGCACCACACAGCCAGTCAACGATCCGCACAAGCCGTGTGCGTTTCACCTTGCAGTCACATCCTTCAATCATTTCCATTCTCTCCCTTCTTTTCGATTTTGGTTATATTTGATGAGCGAAACTGCGCCCGCCTCGTCACTTCATCTTTTTAAGTTCCCTGTAGCGGAAGCAGAAGCGGGCGTGGTCGTTGACGAGCCCGACGGACTGCATAAAGGCATAGACCGTGACCGATCCGAGGAACTTGAAGCCGCGCGACTTGAGTTCGGCGGCGATTCGGTCCGAAAGCTCCGTGCGCGCCGGCGCGGTCCAGTCGTCGGATTTCGCGTTGTCGGGATTATGAAGCGTCTTGCCGTCCGTGAACGCCCAGAGCCACTTCGAGAACGTGCCGCATTCTCGGCGCAGCGCGATGAAGCGTTGCGCGTCGTGGATGATGGCGTCGATCTTGCGGCGCGAGCGTATCATACCCGGCACGGCAAGGATGCGCGCGACGTCGCGTTCGCCGTAGCGGGCGATCTTCTCGAAATCGAACCGCTCGAACGCGATGCGGAACGCCGTACGCTTCTGGATGATCGTGTCCCAGCTAAGTCCGCACTGCAGCACCTCGTACATCAGGTACTCGAAGAGCCTGCGGTCGTTCCGGCACGGCGTCCCCCACTCCTTGTCGTGGTATGCGCGCTCAAGGTCGTTCAATTCGAAATATGGGCAGCGTATCTTTTTCATTGTTTTGTTTTAGCCGCAAAGAACGCAAAGACCGCGAAGGAGGTTCTTTTCACTTTGCATTATTTCTCATCCCTGTCATACAAGCAGATCGTCTACTGCTCGTTTTCCGACTTAAATTTCCGCAAGAGAGGCCACCAACTCTTCGCTGAAGCCGTCAAGGTCTGACGTCGTGATGACTTTCTCGTTGAGAAGACACAGCAGGTTGAAATGCATACTCGAACGGCTCATTTCCGCCTGGACACCGACGCGCCTAACGTCCTGCTTCAGCCGCTTTTCCAGTTTCCAGAACTTCGTCGAAGGGCTCTCTGCTGGCGGCATACTCATTAAGGAGCGACTGCACGCAGCGCTCTTGCCATTCAGGCAGTCTCTTGCGAAACAGTTTCCAGTCTCTTTCACTTGACATGATGTCCATCTCCTTCCTAATACTATTCGAAATCACAATGGAATTTTAATCTGTGGCTATCTCTTTTCCACAGTGAATACACCGAATCGGCAGGCGGTTTGCTATTCGCCTGACGCAATTGCGGCCTGTTGCGTCTCGTCCCAGCCATTTTGACATGACAAACTTACCGCAGTGCGGGCAGCGTAAATTATTAAATGCATTCAAGGTGATGAAATTCATGATCGCGCATAACAAGCAAATAACTCCTACAATTCGACGGAGGCTACGATTATCAATATGAACAAAATCAGAAGATGTCGACATAATAGCGACAAGAAGAAGAACGACCAGCAAACCACATGCGATCGCCACACAACAGCGACGCCATCTCCTGAACTTGTCAAAACCGGTTTTCATATTGCTTGCATCCCTTAATCTTGTGGTATCGTGCGTTCCGCCGCAAGCGCGCGGGCGAGCTGGTCGGGGCAGGAGGTGCCGTTGCGGCACTGTATGCCCTTCAGAAGCGCGACAACTTCCTCGACCTTTCGTCCGACGACGAGCTTCGCGACGCCCTGCGTATTGCCGGGGCATCCACCGACGAACTCACACTTCGTCACTACGCCGTCCGCGACCTCGTAGTTGATCGCCCGCGAACACGTTCCAGTTGTCTTGTATGTAGTCATCGTTTTCTCCTTGTTTCGATTACTTCCCAATGCCCACCCTTGTCGGGTCCTATGCGGCGAAGGCGCTGTGCGTCCTTGAGTCGTTCAATATGCTTCTGGATCGCGCTGCGGGAAACGCCTGTCGCGGAGACCATTTCCGCAAAGGTTATCTTCGGGTTGCCGCGTATTAGCTCGATAAGCAGGTCGGCGGTTTTCTTACCACCTTTTCTTACCACCTTTTTCTTACCACCTTGCCTCTCGCCCCTCGCCTTCAGCGTCCGAAGGATCATGTCGAGCATGAAATCGACGAAGACGCGGGCATCGCCCGACTTCTGGGCAGAATGAAGCGTCTGGTAGTATCGACGCTGGTGGCATAACACCATATTCTCTATCGGCAAAGCGTAGAATAGCGGATTCCACCGGCCGAGTATCACGGTCTGCCAGAGACGCCCCATCCTTCCGTTTCCGTCGGGAAACGGGTGGATCGTCTCGAAGACAAAATGAAAGATGCAGCTCTTCACCAGCGGAGCGTCCTTTGAACGCTTCAGCCAGCCGAAGAGATCCTTCATCAAAAACGGCACCTGGTCCCATGTCGGCGCGTGATGCATTGCCTTTCCGCTGGCGTTGAAGACACCGACGTTGCATTTGCGCCATTTGCCGGGGTTCTCGACCAGGCTCTTCGTCATCAGCGCATGCGCCCGCAAAAGCGCCCGGGACGACAGCGGATCGAACGCCTCGACCTTTGAATAGGCCGCATGAGCGCCCTTCACTTCGTCTATTTCGCGCTTTGAGCCGGCGACACGTTTGCCGGCGATGATGTCCGTCACCTGGCCTTCCGTCAGCGTGTTGCCTTCGATTGCCGTCGTGCCGCGAATCGTGCGGATATGGTTCAGCTTTCTGAGCCGCACTCCAGCCGGTCCTTCCATGACGATGCGATAGCGCTCAAGCGCCGCGGCGATGTCAATCACCAGCTGCAGCGTCCTTTCGCCCGGCGTAAAACGCGCTATCTCGCTAACGTCAACCACGTCTTAACTCCGTCACTATCTCGTCTTTCAAGTTCACGCGCATATTATACCATTAATCGCCGATGTGCAAAGCGCCAGCAGGCTTAGGTCTTCCATGTTATCATCCTTTCTTGAAACTGATTCTTGTGTTAGGCGTTCGGGTTATCTCCCCACTTTATTACCGCTCCTTGCGGTTCCTTCGCACTCATCCCACATGTCTTTGTAATACGCCCTTTGCAGCAAAGCATCGTTCACCATCTCGACAAATCGCTCCTTGTCTTCGTGAGGCGAACCGTCGGGGACTGTGAAAACTTCATCGAGGAACTTCGTCGTGCCTTTCATGGGAACGGGCACTTGGTACTGGACATGGGATTTCACGTCCTCCAAGCCCAGCACTTCGCCAAGAAGCGAGTTCCAGAACTGCTGATCCTCGCCTTTCTCGCTCCCGCGCTGAAAAGTCCAGTATTCGACGAACTTCTTTGCAATCTGCTTTTGAACGTTCATTGCCATACGGTCTCCAATTTAGAGCGCCCCGCGCAGCGATTTGTCCCGGTGCGGATTCGGCATTGCCCGACAGTCGAACGTGGTAACTGTTGCCAGGGTGGGAATGTTGCCGTAACCGCCCCTTGCGGGGGTTCGCGACCCATGGGGCAGCGAACACGCCGAGCGTAGCGAGTGCCGAGTCCCAATGTTGCCAATTGCCATTTCCTCCGTCGGCAATCCACGCGTGAACGAGAAGGATGTGATGGTGACGATCATGCGTCCTCCTCGATGTTCTGCGGGAGGGCGAGGTATTCCTCGAATGTCCGCTGAAGGACTTCCTTGGAGATCAGCAGCCTCTTGTATTGCGCGACCATCACAGGACTCATCGCGCGAGACATCGCGTATTCGACAACGATGCGGTTTGCCTCGCGGCACAGGATTATCCCGATGGAGGGATTTTCGTTCTCCTTCTTGACGTCACGGTCAAGCGCCTCAAGATAGAACTCAAGCTGCCCCATGTCCGAAAGTACGGGCGGCAAACATTTTCCAGTTGCCAACTGGAAAATGTTATCGCCTAACATCTCTTCGTCACTTTTTCCAGTTGCCGATTGGAAAATGTCCTGTGGTGATGGAAGTTTGTCTTGATGGCGTTGCATCAGATCAAGGAAACCTGAACTGGAAAACACATCATAGACTCTGGCCATATTGTAGAGATTGCTCTTGCCGTACCCACGCAGTTCCGGCTGGTTACGCTTGATGTACTCGGCAAGTTTTCCGACAATCGCCCTGCTCCAGCTCCCTGAATGGATACGCGGCGAGAGGAACGCGCCGATTTCCCAATAGGTCAACAAGCTCTCCACGTTCACGGACATCAACGCCCGTGAGCGATGCGTCGTAATGATCTCAAGCACGGCGGCGAAATCTTTTTCGCCCTCCGCCACCTTCTGCGGTTTCAAGTTGCCTTTGCGTATCTTCTTTGCCATAAGTCTCTCTCCGTGTTTCAATCCTTACGCCAACCCAATCGAACCCATTCCGCCCTCGCCCAACTGGCGGAGGATATGGTAGCGCCCGGCAAGCATCGTACCGACGCAGCCTGCAATCGTCTTGTCGTCGTTGATTGTGTTCTCAAACATAACTGGTTAACCTCGGCAACATTTTATCATTTCCAGTGTGGTTTTGCCACATGCGACACCTCAACCTCCACTCCATCAATTCCTGCCAGCCGCTCGGCCATGCGCTCGGCGAAGTACACGGAACGCTGCTGGCGCGGCCCCTTGCGGCCCCTTTGGGGTTCGCGCTTCGCGCTCAGGCAACCCGACCGCTTCGCGGCGGGCGCATTTCCCGTGCAGCCGAAGGCGACTTGAAGGTGCTCGCGGCCGTCTTTGAGATATTCGTCGATCGACTGGCGGACGAGCGTTTCCGCTGCGCCGAGAAAACAATCCACCTTGTCTTTGTGGCGAGCGAAGAAATCGGCAATGGGCTTGTCGCAGCCCATGTACCCGCGCAGCGATTCGTCCCAGTACGGAGGTACTTCAACCATTTGAATGTCCGAGGAGCAATACTACGCCCACCTCGTCACTTCATCCTTTTGAGTTCCTTGTACCGGAAGCAGAAGCGGGCGTGGTCGTTGACGAGACCGACGGACTGCATGAACGCGTAGACGGTCACCGAGCCGAGGAACTTGAAGCCGCGCGACTTGAGCTCTGCGGCGATGCGGTCGGAAAGCTCGGTGCGCGCAGGGGCGGTCCAGTCGTCGGACTTTGCGTTTTCGGGATTGAACAGCGTCTTGCCGTCCGTGAACGCCCAGAGCCATTTCGAGAACGTGCCGCATTCGCGACGGAGCGCGATGAAGCGTTTCGCGTCGTGGATGATGGCCTCGATCTTGCGACGCGAGCGGATCATCCCCGGCACGGCGAGGATGCGCACAATGTCGCGCGCGCCGTAGCGGGCGATCTTCTCGAAGTCGGAACGGGCTGGCAGGCCGTTCTACGGGACGGGGTGAAACGCCGACTTCCTGACGTTCTATCACCCGCCGCGCGGGCGCACGCGGCGGGTGGCCACCGCCGTGAGCGGATCCTCCGGCCAGTAGTGCTTCGGATACCTCCCGCGCATGTCCTTGCGCACAAGCTGGTAAGCCCCCCTCCAGAACCCCGCCAGGTCCTTCGTGACCTGCACCGGCCGCTGCGCGGGGGAGAGGAGCGTCATCACGACCGGCACCCTTCCGCCTGCGACCTTCGGCGTCTCCATGAGCCCGAAGCACTCCTGCAGGCGCGCCTCGACTGTTGGCTCATCGCCTTCGTAGTGGATGAGCAGCCGAGACCCCGACGGAACCTCCATGCGCGTCGGCGCAAGGCTGTCTAGCTCCCTGCGGTCGTGCCCCGCCTCGGCAAGCACTAAGTCCATCACGGACGCGACGTCAAGTCGCTCCAGGTCGCGCCACTTCGTCATTCTGCCGAGGAAACCCGGCAACGCCCGCAAAATCGCCGCGTCGGTCATGGCCGGCCAGGACTCCCCAAGCGTTCGGGCAAGGAAGTCGGCCCTCGCGCGCATCTGCCGCGTCTCCTTGGTCCAGCACGGCAGGTTGGCGACGCCCTTCTGCCTCACCCCGTCGACCATCGCCTGCGCCGCGCCGTCGCCCGCAGGCACCGCCCGCTCGTAGATCGGCAGCTCTCCCAGCATGCCACGGCGCACGGACTTCACGCACTCGCCGCGGCGGTCCCATTCGCATACGGTCGACTCGGAGACGCGGTCGCCGAAGAGCGAGAGAATCTCCTCTTCGGCGATCGGACAGCCGAGGAAAACCCTCGCGTCGCCCGTCCTGTCGTCCAGCTCGCAGGCCACTATGTAGCCTTCCTTCGACATCGGATCGTCGTCGGGCAGAAACGCGCCTCGCCCGTTGACCATGCGGAAAGTGCCGTTGCCGCGGTTCTTCGCCACGCGGTCCGGATACGCCATGGCGAGGGACGCGCCGGGGCCTATGGCGCCCGGAGCCGGCGCCCGGAGCCTGCCTGCGATGTTCGCGAAGCGCCGCGAAAGTTCCATGACGCGCCTCGTGCGCGCCACGTAGCGGATGTCAGTCTCTCGTCCGCGCGAGCCTTCCTCCAGCACGGCCGCGAGCACGGGGTCGCCGCCGCCAAGGATCATGTTCGCAAGCCGCGGATGCATCGGAAGCTCGGCCATGCGCGCGCCCTTCGGCGTGAGGCGACCGTCCGGGGAAAGCGCGCCAAGAATCCGCAGCAGCCCCGTCGCCTGCTCCCAGCTGGACGCCGGCGGAGGAGTGAGCCACGGCAGGTCCCCGCGACGCAGCGCCCCCCACGCCGCGCTCGTCAGCACGAGCGACGCCAGGTCCGCGTCCAGCACCTCCGGCGTCATCCTCGCCGGACGCGCCAGGTCCGCGCCTTCGGTCCACAGCCGATAGCACACGCCCGGGCGGACTCTTCCTGCGCGTCCCCTGCGCTGCTCGGCGCGGTCCCTGGAAAGTGGCAGCGTGACGAGGCCCGACATCCCCGTCGACGGCGAGAACCGCGGAACGCGCATGAGCCCCGAGTCGATGACGCAAGTGACGCCTTCGACCGTCACGGAGGTCTCGGCGATGGAAGTCGCCAGTATCACCTTGCGCCGGCCGCACGGTGCGAAGACGCGGTCCTGCTCTTCCTTCGGCAGGGCGCCGTACAGCGGCAGGACTTCGCAGCCGGGGCGGGGCGGCATCGCCTCGATCGCGCGCCGTATCTCGCCCTCGCCGGGAAGGAACGCCAGTATGTCGCCGGACGTCTCCTCGAGCGCGCGCGATATCGCGGTGGACACGGGCACGTCGCCGAGATAGCGCGTCTCGACGGGGAACATGCGCCCCTCCGCGCGCACGACTTCCGCGTCCGCGCCAAGGTGCGCGGCGACCTCGCCTGCGTCAAGGGTGGCGGACATGACGAGCATCCGAAGGTCCGGACGAAGCGCGCGGCGGACCTCGAGCGCAAGCGCGAACGCGAGGTCGCATTGCAGCGAACGCTCGTGGAACTCGTCGAACACGACGAGCCCGACGCCGCCAAGCTCGGGGTCGGAGAGAAGCCGCTGCGCGAGCAGGCCCTCGGTGACGACCTCCAGCCTTGTGGCCGAGGATATCTTCCGCTCGAGCCGCACCTGGTAGCCCACCGTCTCGCCGACTGCCTCGCCGCGGCGGCGCGCGATGTACGACGCGCAGTTCCTCGCGGCGAGCCTGCGCGGCTCTAGCATGACGATGCGCCCGCCGCCAAGCCACGGCTCGTCGAGGAGCGCGGGCGGCACGCACGTCGTCTTGCCGCTGCCGGGAGGCGCCGTCAGGACGACCACGCGGTTCGCCGCAAGGGCGCGGCGGATCTCTGGCATTCTCTCTTCTACGGGAAACATGCCGTGGAACCGATTATGCCGCAGGCCGCGGCGAAGGCGGAGCGCTGCGCGGGACGATCGCGTAGTCCCACGCGATTCTGAGGAACGCGCCGAACGCGACGACGCCGAACGCGACGACGAACGTCATGAGCACGCCGCCGGGACGGAAGTGCCGGATCGCTATGGGCGTCGCGCAGAAGTCGAAGCAGTAGAGAAAGAGCGTGATGCGCCCGATGTAGGCGACGCCACGCGCGAAGAATCCGCACATCCTGTTCGCGACCGCGACGAGCGGGACAAACGACGCCACGCCGGCAAGGGGCTTTACGACCGCCTTGACGGCGATCGTCGCGCTGGGCAGCGTCGCGTACAGCAGCGAAAGCGCAAGGAACGCCAGGGTGGACACGGCGACGAGGCACCTGCTCGGATTGAGCACGGCGTCGCGGCGCGTCCACAGCCACGCCCCGGCGAAGAACGGCACGAAGTAGCTTGCCACCGACCTCAGGTAGTCCACCTGCGGAAGCAGCAGGTACAGCGCCCCCACGGCCGCAAACGCGACGGCGACCGCGCTGACCCACGCCATGCCGCGCCTGCCGCGCAGCGCCGCGGACACGGCGGAGAGGATGCACACGAGGAAGAAGCAGCACGGCAGATACCAAAGGCAGCGGTTCAGGAGAAAGGCGTTTTTCCATCCCTTGGCGAAGGCAGACACGAATTCGTCCGTAAGAAGGAAGTTCACGACCGGGATCACGACGGCTCCGCACAGCGCATACGGAACGAGAAGCCGGCGCGCGCTTCTGGTGACCTTTGCGCCCGCGAGCCGCCAGCCCGGCGTGCCGGACCGCTCCCACGATGCGGACGCCACGAAGCCCGAGAGCACGAACAGCAGCGCCATGTGGAACGAATATATCCAGCTCATCAGGAATCCGCCGCATTCCGCGTGTATGAGCGCGTGCCCGACGACGACGAACACTATCGCCATCGCCCGCACGACGTCAAGTGACACCACCCGCATTGCCTGCAGCCCCCTGGAACATGCGCGGCGGAGACGTCGTCAGCCCGCCTCGCCGAGGCCCGGGAAGTCCAGCGTGGCGAAGTAGTCCGCAAGCGTCTCGGCGCGGCGGATCTCGCGCACGGAGCCGTCCTCCTCCAGGAGGAGCTCCGCGCTGCGCAGCTTGCCGTTGTACTGGAAGCCCATGGCGTGGCCGTGCGCCCCTGCGTCGCAGATCACGACGAGGTCTCCGCGCTCGAGCACCGGAAGCACGCGCTGTATGGCGAACTTGTCGTTGTTCTCGCAGAGCGAACCGGTCACGTCGTAGACGGACGTCTCGCCGCAAGACTCCTTGCCGGGCACAACTATCTCGTGGTATGCGCCGTAGAGCGCGGGCCGCATCAGGTTCGACATGCAGGCGTCCAGCCCGGCGTACATGCGGTACGTGTTCTTGATGTGCCTGACGCGCGAGACCAGGTAGCCGTAGGGGCCGGTGATGCAGCGCCCGCACTCCATGAACAGCTTGAGCGGAGAGAGCCCGCGACCGGAGACCGCCGCCTTGTACGCGGCCTCGATCCCCTTGCCGACGCGCTCGAGGTCCATCGCCGTCTGGTCCGGACGATATGGTATGCCGATGCCGCCGCCGATGTTCACGAACTCGAAAGTCACGCCGAGCTGCTGCGTAAGGTCCGCCACGAGGTCGAAGAGCATCTTGGCCGTGTCGATTATGTACTCGGGGTCGAGCTCGTTGGACGCCACCATGGTGTGGAGCCCGAACCTGGACGCCCCCGCCTCCTTGAGCAGGCGGAACCCCGCGAACAGCTGCTCGCGGGTGAAGCCGTACTTCGCCTCCTCGGGCTTGCCTATGATGGCGTTGCCGCCCTTGAGCGGCCCGGGGTTGTATCGGCAGCAGAAAAGGCGGCTGCCAATATCCCCGTCCATCCCCTTTATCGCGTCGAAGAAGAACGGTATGTGCGTCACGTCGTCGAAGTTGACTATGGCCCCGAGCTCCCACGCCTTGCGGAACTCATCCGCAGGGGTGTCGTTGGAGGTGAACATGATGGACTCGCCGACGTTACCGACCTTCTCGGCCAGGACGAGCTCCGCCATCGAGGAGCAGTCGGACCCGAAGTCGAACCCGTCTCGGAGGAGCTTCATCAGGTGCGGGTTGGGCGCGGCCTTGACCGCGAAGTACTCGCGGAAGCCCTTGTTCCATGAAAACGCCTTCTTCAGGCGCTTCGCGTTCGCCTTGATCGCCTTCGCGTCGTATATGTGGAACGGCGTAGGCCACTTGGACGCGATCTCCTCGAGCCTCGCCTTGTCGAACGGCAGCTTCCTCATTTCCCTGCTCCGAATGCGGTTGGCCATCTAATGAATCTTTCCATGCGCATATTATACCACATCTCGCCGACCCCCACCGCGGCACGAGCTCCAGGAGTTCACAGACGGGGACGCAGGACCTTCCCGGCGAAGTCGATTGCCCACTTCCAGTCGTACGGCGAAAGGCCATGGCATTCCGTGCGGCGGACATAGCCGAACGGCGGCTCGGCAAGTTCTTCGGAATACGGGTCGGGCCATTCAAGCGGAGCGGCCGAGCCGCCGCCGAGACCCTTCCCGGTGAGCATCTCCCCCGCGGGCGAAGCGGCCCTCGCCGCAAGCCACTCGCCCTTCGGGTCGAACCACTTCTTGTGGTAGCATTCAAGAAGGAGCGCGCGCGGCGCGACGCAGGCAATGAGAAGATGCTGGTCGAACGGCTGGGCTGCGGGTTTGTCCGCGTACTTCCATACGTTGCGGCAGTACCAGTGCGGCACGGAGAGCCTCTGCCCCTTGAGAGACTCGCCGTAGTTCCGCTTCATGAGCTGCACGCCTATTGCCCCGGTCTGGTTGGGAACACACACCTTGAACCGCTCGTCATACGCCGCAGCAAGCAGCGCCGCCTTCCCGAGCCGGGACGAACCGATCACGACATTGCGCGTCGCGTCGATCTCCGGGATCTTCTCCGCGAGGTCGAGACCGCGCATGAGCCCCCATGCCCAGATGATGAGGGAGCCGGGGTTGTCCGCCCTGGAGAAGTCGCGCTCGCCCCACAGTTCGCATACGCCGTTGAAGAGTCCGCCGCGCTTGCCGCCGTCGCCCGTTATCTGCGTATAGCGCGCCGACATGAACGCGTAGCCGTTAGCGACGAGCATGTCCCACGGCAGGTCATAGTGGTTCGTCTTCTTCTCGGAGATCTTGTCGAGCCCTGCGTAGTTGAGGTGGACGAACACTGGTACCCGACCCTTCGCATGGCGCGGCACGACGACCACCCAGTCTATGACCGGGCCGGACTTGTCGCCGCGGAAGTACTGCCTGTAGCGTCGCACGGTAGCAAAGCGGTCTTCGGACATCTTCTCGTCCGTGATGTCGAACGTCATTTCGGCAGGCCGCGGAGGAAGGCGGCCGTACACTTCTCGCTCGAAGAGGTCGAGGATCTCGCGGCGGCGCTCCGGCCAGCTCGCCTTCGTGGCCCGGCGTCCGTCAGCGAACGTCAGGGGGTCCTCCAGAGAATAGTCCCTCCCGAGCACGCCCGCCTTGGACTCGTCGTAGTTGAACTCGACGTATTCGTTTCTCTGCGTGCTGGGGTAGAAGCGTATCGCGTCGGTCTCCGGCGTGCCGGGGATCATTTCGATTTTCTCCGACCCGCGCCGCACGAACGCAAGCTCCTCCTTCGTCGCCCACGAACCTTCGCCGCCGTCCGCGGCCAGCGAGGCGATTGCCGCCGCCGCAATGAATGTGCCGTATTTCATTTATGCCCTCGTTGTCGTTTTTTCATCGTTCGTCCGATGGCTCCGCTCCGGGAATCTCCCTCCACGAAGCCGTTGTCTGACTCGTCGATCTTCTCCCTCTTGAGGTCCCGCACCAGGTGGATCGCGTCGCGGCATCCGCCGATCGTGATCCACACCGTGCAGATTGTCCCCAATATCCCGGTGATCAGTATCAGCTTGGTCCACCAGAACTTCTCCCAGAATCCGTCCGTCAGCAGGTCCGTCGTTGCGCCGAGCACCGATCCGACGACGAACACCGCGACCCACCCGAAGCTCCACGCCATCGTCCCGTAGGCGACGAACTTGTCGAACGCCGGCGCGTCCCTGCCGACGCCGGTCAGGCGTCGGAACGAAAAGCGGCTCTCCGCCCTGCCGGCGGACGACTCGCCGTCGGCGAATTCGCCGCGGTGGAGGAGCCTGTCCATGTCGTGCACGTGGCGTGGGCCCAGAAGCGACACGCCGACGTACGACAGGATCGCCGCGCACATCGTCCAGAAGTAGACGTGCTGCCCGTTCAGCGGGAACCCGTCCCAGAACTGCTGCAGCAGGATGCCGCCGACGCCCATCACGGATCCGACGATCATCGCGGTCCAGGCGCCCGCCGCCGTGCCGCGCTTCCAGTAGAGGCCGCCGATGATGGCGCTACCCGCCCCACCCACGTATATCGCGCCCGTGAGCGAGAAGTACATGAGCACGAACTCCTTCATCGGGAAGACGAGCGAGAAGAAAAACGCGAAGACGGCGACGGAGAGGACGCCCAGTCGCAGCAGGAGAAGATGGCGCTTCGGCTCGACCGGGCGCCCACGCAGGGGCAGCACGACGTCCTGAACGAGAATCGTGCCCCATGCGTGCATGTACATGGAGTCGGTCGACACGGCCATCATCATCACTACGGCCGCGAAGAAGCCCATGAGCCCCACGGGGAACACGCACGAGACGAACGTCGGCACTGTCATCTGGGTGCGGATGACGGGGTCTGAGATCGAGGCGAGGCGGTCGTTGACGGCGGCGGCGATCTCGGGGAACCCGGGCCCCTTTATGGCCGCGTAGGCGGCGAGGGGTATGATCACCATGCAGAGCTGGCTCACGAGCTCCCGCCAGTTCGAGACTATGCCCGCCATGACGGCCTCATGCGGGGTCTTCGCGGCGGCGCCGGCGGCAGACTTCGCTTGCCATGCGCGCGTGCGGTAGAACGCGTCCATCACGCCGATGAGGAAGAACACGAGGTTGAAGTCCGCCGCCTTGCCTGCCTTGAACGGGTTTATCATCGACGCGCCCTCCGGCGCGACGCGAAGGCCCTCCATTATCTCGTTCCAGCCGAACTTCTGGAAGAAGAAGAACATCACGAACAGGAAGACGACGAGCATTATCATGCCCTGGAAGAAGTCCGTCAGCATTATCGATATCTGCCCGCCGCTCATCGCGATGTACGCGGCGACGGCCATGTTGGCCGCTATGAGCGTGGGGAACACCGGGATGCTGACGCCGAAGACGGTGAACGCGTCCGGGAAGCCGACGAACATCATTATGAACTTCGCGGTCACCGCCGGGAATATGCCGTAGTTGAGGAACCCGCTGACGCAGGAGAGCGAGCCTGCGAATATCCTGAAGCGCCGCGAGTAGCGCATTTCGAAGAACTGCGCGAGCGTCAGGGCGCGGGTCTCCCGCAGGCGGTAGACGACGAACCCCGATATCGCTATGCAGAGAAGCACCATCGTCATCAGAAGCATGCCCCACTGCGCGGGCAGACCGTTGGCGTATGTCATCTCCCACAGGGCGACCATCGAGATCGCGCCTCCGAACCCGTTCGACACCGAGACGATGTACCGCCCGGCCAGGCGGTTCGCCGCGAGGAAGTCGGAGACGCTGCGCATGTAGCGCCTCACCCAGACGGCTATGACGAGCAGCGACGCCATGACGACGCCGACTATCCACCAGTCTGCCGCGTGAAGGTTCATGCGAAGACAGGCTCGTACATGTCAACCGGGACGGCTACGGCGCGGCGCTCCCTTATCGCCTGCATCGCGAGGTTCGAGAGGAGCACCGCCCTCATGCCGGCCATCTCGTCGCACGGCGTAGGCCCGCCGGACTTTACGGCGGCGACGAAGCCGTCGAGCATCGCGCGGTGGCCCTTGTCGACGCCAAGCGCCCCCCAGCTGGCCTTCAGGCCGTCCTTCGCCGCGGCCTCCTGCCGCAGGCGCGACTTCTCCATGAACGCGTCGAAGCCCTCACCCCTCACCCTGTCGGCATATGCGTCGAACTGCAGCGGGAACGTCTCGCGCTCCTCTCCGCACATGCCGTAGTATCGGTTCTCCACGAAGAACATCGACCTGAACAGCGCGGCGTTGCTCGTGACCTCGTACATCTCCTTGGGATAGTCGAACGTCCCGCACACGTCGAACACGACCGTCGCCGCGTTGCCGTCCGAGAAGAGCATGTTGATTCCGTGCGAGAGCCTGGCCGTGCCCCACCCCGTGATCTCCACCGGGCGCGCGGGGGCGAAGAACCAGCACGCGAGGTCGAGCCAGTGCACCGACTCTCCGATGACCTGCCCGCCGCCGTGCGCCGGGTCGAGGTGCACGAGGCGGTAGCTGGAGGACTCGTCCTGTATGCGCACGAGCAGGTTCGTCCTCGTCTCCTCGAACATCGGCTCGCGCGTCTTCTCGACGTATCGCCACGGATTGTGCCGCGGAGCCGCCGCCTGCTCGGCCACTCGGCGCTTGAGCGCCTGCATCGCGGGGGCCATCCTGCGGTTCATGTCGACGCAGAACCTCACGCCCCCCTTCTGCACGGCCCTTGCCATCTCCCAGCAGTCCTCTAGGCTCATGGCCATGGGCTTCTCGCAGAAGACGTGCTTGCCCCTCGCGGCCGCGTCGACGACGATCGGCTTGTGCATGTCGTGCGGCGTCGAGACCTTGAGGAAATCCACTTCGGGGTCGTCTACGACGGCACGGTAGTCGCCGACGGCCCGCTCGCCGCCGAACGTGGACGCCGCCCACCCGGCCGTCTCGGGATCGGGGTCGCAGCAGTACTTTATCACCACGTCATCGCGGGCGCTGAAGTTCGGCAGATCCTGGTCGCGCGCGAACCCGCCGCAGCCTATCTGCCCCATCACTAGCTTTCCGTCTCTCATGTTGTCCCTATCTCAAACCGACCCGGATGTGCGTATTATACCATTTCTCCGGTTCGCCTTGAGGCGAAAATCAGGCATGGTCAGCGAATGCATGGTGATTTGGTTCACTGTGCCTGCAGCCCGTTTTGCAATGTCCGAGATGCGCCTCTTGCCGTTGATGGGGCGGCGCAAATATGGTAAACTTCATGCCGCAGATCTGAGAAAGGAGGTTTTGGCTTGTGTCGCTATTGACGGCCACATTGGCGTTATGCGTCGCATCGGCGGTCGAGATACCAGACTTCTGCCGCGTCGTGTTCCTCGAGCCCAACGGGGCTCCGACGCGGCAGGGCTTCCGCACGGGGCGTCCCGAACAGGTCATGCCCTTCGGCGCAGGGAACCTCTCCGCCATGGTCAGCTTCGGCACGGACGACCTCCATCTTCATCTTTCGCGCACGGACTATCTCGTCCCTCGCGGCCAGGAAGACCGCTGGGGCAGACGATCCCTGCTGTCGCCGGGCCACGTCACGGTGCGCTTCCCGGGGCTGAGGAGCCTTTCGTCCTTCACCCAGACGATGGACGTGGCGCATGGCGAGGTGTCCCTCTCGCTCGGCGCGTCGGACGGAACAGTCGACATCTCCCTCTCGGGCGACCGGGCGACAGGGGCGCTTGTCGGCCTTGTCCGCGACAGGCGGACGCGCCGCTCGGCGGACGAGGTGGCCTTTGACAACTGGCGCGTCGGATGCGCCGGGGTGGACGGCCGGATCGAGAGAAGCGCAGGCCGCGCCGTCTTCATCGAGTCGGATCCCGATGCCGGCCGCGTATACCGAACCGTCGTGCGCCATTCCGACACGACGCGGGAATCATGGCGGTTTGCCGTGGCGATGTCCGACGCGGCGGCGCAGGCTGCAATGGAAAAGCCCGAGGCGAAGCAGCGCGACGAGCGGCTGGCCTGGTGGAGCGACTACTGGTCCAGGGGATGGGTCGTCCTCTACGGCGACGCGGACGCCGAGCGCCTTACGAGGCTCTGGTTCGTCAACCTCTATTCCTGGGCGTCGGTCGGCTACGGCGAGCTGCCGCCGAAGTTCAACGGCGGCCCTGGGCTGGTCGTCGAGGACCGCCGCGGCTGGGGCGCGGGATTCTGGTGGCAGAACACGCGCGAGCTCGTCTGGCCGATGTGCGCGGCCGGACACCCGGAGTTCGCCAGAAAGATACTGGCGTTCTACGACGAGTGCCTGCCGCGCATACGCGCCAAGTGCCGGTTCAGGGAGATCGACGGCGCCTACATGCCGGAGACCGTCGACCTCTCGATGCATCCGTTCTGGGGCGGCGCAGTGCCGCCGCGGCAGTCGCGGGCGGCGATTCCCTACGAAGCGCCGTCCGCAGAACGGCGGGCTGCGGGCCGACGCGAGCGGGAGTCCGTCAAGGCCGGCTGGCTAAGCCACATCTACACCGGAACGGCCGAGTACATACAGCAGCTCGCCGAGTACATGCGCTATACTGGAGACCGGACGCTTCTGCCGGTCATGTCCGAATGGATGCGCGACTGGACGGAACTGTATCTCGGCATCCTCGAGAAAGGCGACGACGGCCGCTGGCACGTGCGGTGCACGAACGTGAACGAAAGCTGGTGGAAGGTGGACGACTCGATAGTCGACCTTGCCGCCGTGCGGTACGTCTTCACCCTGGCGCTTGCGCACGGCCCGTCGTTTGGATATCCCGAAAGCCTGCTGGCGTGCGTGCGGGAGCGGCTTTCTGGCCTTGCCGACTTCCCGACGTGCGACGAGCTTGCCATCACGCCCTACGCCGAGACCAAGCGGATGGACGTCCTTGCATATCATCCGGGGACCCGCCAGTGGGCGCCGCATGGAGGCCTCCGCGTCGGCATGCCAAAGCAAGCCTACGCGCCGAACGAGGCGTATGTCGTCTTTCCGTTCGGCATGTCGACGGCGACGGAGGCAGACCGCGCGCGCGGGCTCGCGACATGCGCGGCGCTGGAGAGGGAGGCCGACGCAATCGGCGCGGACGGCGGACCGCTCGGCTACTGGGGCTGGGACCACCTGCCTGTCTGCCTGATGCGCCTGCGCGCGGACAACGCCGTCGAGAAGCTGATGAAGTTCGTCGGACGGACGCACAGATGGCCCTATGGCGGGGCGAAGTCGCCGGACGTCCCGATGTACGAAGGGGCGCCGGTAGAGGGCTCGCCGTTCTTCGACGGCGCCGGCGTCATGCAGCTGGGCATACAGGAGATGCTGCTGCAGGATGCGCCGCAGGAGCCGTCGACAGACCTGTGGCACGGGGGAAAGGCCAGTCTGCTGCCGTGCGTGCCGGCGACATGGAGCGGATCGTTTCGCCTCCATGCGCGGGGAGGGAAGACCGTTACGTGCTCGTTCGCCGGGGGAAAGGTAGTGGACTGCAAATGGGAGTGAGCGTGCGACACTTGAAAACAAGGAGGAAAACATGACAAGCAGAAGAAAGTTCGTCGAGGGCCTTGCGCTTGCGGGCGGGGCATTGGCAATGGGACAGGGTTGCGCCACGGGACGCCGGGAGACGCCGCTCGGGCGGGAGCTGGGCCCGGTGATCACCGACTGGACGATCCATTCGCATCCGACGATGTCCGGCAGAAAGGCAAGCTTCTTCATCGACGACACGATCTGGGTGTTGCGCGACATGACCCGGACGCGTCCGAAGTCCGCGTTCGACACGCCTCTTTTCAAGGTGCTCAAGGAGGCCCACGAGCGGTACGACGTCAAGCTGCAGATGAACCTCTTCTATCGCACCGACTACTTCTACGGAACCGACGAGTTCACCCTCGCCGACGTGACGGACGCCTATCGCGGCGAGTTCGAGGCGGCGTCGGGCTGGCTGCGCTTCGGGCTGCACGCCCTCCAGGAGTTCCCGGACTACCCGTTCGTGAACCAGGAGTACGCCGACCTCAAGTACGTCGCGGACAAGACGTTCGGCGAGATACGCAGGTTCGCCGGAGAGCGCTCGTGCGCGTATGCGTTCGAGCCGCACTGGTCGCCGATAAACGAGGACGGGTGCCGGGCGGTGCGGGACAGCGGCGTCAAGCTCCTGTCGGTGACGCACGGCCAGAGGTACGAGTACGTCGACGCCTCGCAGCTTCCATACGGGCACGGCATGCGCGTGGAGAACAACCGCAAGCCGGACACGGCGCTCTTCCGCCGCGGCTACCGCACGCTCGACGCGTCCATCTGCGGCTACAACCACCTCACGTGGGAGCAGTACAACGCCACGACGGGCAAGTTCAAGGCCGTCTACGACAAGAAGACGCGCCTCCTCTACAAGAAGTTCTGCAACACGATCTTCCTCAACCAGTACGGGCTGGAGGAGATCGAGGGCGAACTGGCCCGGCAGGCGGACAAGGAACACGTCGTCTTTGCCGACCACGAGCAGTACTTCTACCGCGACTATCTTGCCTACCAGCCTGACTACGCCGAGAAGATATTCAAGGCCGCCGACTACCTGCGCAGGCGCGGCTACGAGTTCGTCTTCATCGAGGACACCGTCTGAACGGCACAATCGCGAAGTCGCGCTAGTCGAGGTCGATCACGTATATCTGGCGGGTGCCCTCGTGCACCGAGTTGAAGCCAAGCTGTCGTCCGTCGGGCCTCCAGCGCGCGTGCAGGTCGCAACGCCAGTCGCCGGTGTAGGCCTTCGGCACGGCGAAGCTGCCGACGGGAATCGTCGCCTCGTCCTCGCGGCGCATCAGCACCCAGTTCCTGAGGCGCGACTTGTCGTAGTACCCTTCCGTGGACATCCACCTCCCGTCGGGCGACCATGCGCAGTGACCGTCCCAGTCGAGGATGCCTGGCGCGAGCCTGTGCGGCGTGCGGTCCTCCTCGCCCACGGTGAACGTTACATGCCAGCACGTGCCGGGATACTCCTTGGGATAGACGGTAACCACCATCGTCTTGCCGTCGAGCCAGTTGAAGTGGCTGCCGCCCCACTCGCGTCCGCCGAAGCACGCGCGTATGTCGGAGCCGTCGGCGCGGCACGTGAACGCGGTGGTCGACCACGGCCCCGCGGTCTCCTTGACGGGATCGTACCAGTCGATCCCGCGCGCGAGCCAGAACACCCGTTCGCCGTCGCGCGAGAAAACTGTGTGGCAGAAGTAGAATAGTCCGTTGGGCCCCACCTCGGGCGCCTTGCCGCGCACGGCAGATATCGGCACGATGAGCTTGGCGTCTCCCGTCACGAGGTCCACGAGCCACAGCCCGTCGTTGTCGGGCCACGCAGAGCCCACTAGCGGGTCCTGGCCCGGGCCCGCGTAGCCGTAGCCCGGACGCGTCAGGCGGATGCGCGCGTAGTTAAGGGAAATCGCCTTGCGCCCGTCCGGCGACACGGCCGCGATCGGATGCGGTATCGTTCGCTCCTTCTTGGTGCGCCAGTTCATGACCACCGTCACGAAGCGTCCGTCGCGGAAGTCGTTGAACGCTATCATGTCGTCGTCCCACGGCAGCCAGTGGCCCATGGCGGCCTCCTGGAAGTTCCACGCACGCGTCTCGGAAACGGGGATGAACTTGTTGCCGTCCTTCGTGTCGATGACGCCGATCGTGCACGGCTCGCCGGCGCGGGAGAGCCGTCCGTTCACCTCCGTCTCGAGCGCCAGCACGTACCTGAGGTCTCGGCTCCAGGAGTTGATGCCGAAGTAGCTCGCAAGGAAGTGCTCCTTTGGTCCGCTGGTGAGCGCGCGCGCCTTGCCGACCTTCGGGAAGTCTGGCGGGCGGCGCTTCCAGTGGGCGACTTCGCGGAACCTGTCCGACACGACTTCGACCTTGTTGTCGCCCGTCTCGAGCGCCACGCCCTCCCATTCCACGCCCTTGACGCCGTCCGGCGTCTTGCGCCCGAGGGAGCGCCCGTTCACGAAGAGCTCCACGTCGCCGTCGTTCGAGAACGCGAGGACCGTCGCCCGCTCCTCCGTGGTGTCGGTCATGCGGTCGCCCACGAGGTGCAGCATGGGCTCGGGGTTCCAGTTCGCCTTGTAGAAGTAGAAGGCGTCCTTGGCGATCATCCTGTCCCAGGAGACCATGCCCTTGTCGTTCAGGCCGTAGTGCTCCCCTTCCATCTTCGCGTCGCTTGCGAGGTCGAACATGACCCAGAGGAAGCTGCCCCACACGCGACTGTCGCTCTTTATGTCCGCATATGCCTTCCAGTGCAGGTACGCCTGGTATTCCTGGGGATGCTCCGGGCCGTTCGTGACCGCTGGCCGCGCGCGGACCGGTCCGTGCTGGCGAGGGCCGGCGCCCGCGCCGTATTCGGACACTGATATCGTGCTCCGGCCGGGGTTCTGCCTGAACGCATCGTCGATGCGGTCCTTCATCGTCACTCCGGGCCGACTGTACCATCCAGGATAGAGGTTGAATCCGAATATGTCCGGAATCGCATTGAGCTCGGCGGTTTCCGTGTGGCACGACGCGCCGGTCACGGGTCTCGACGGGTCGAGCTCGTTGAGAAGCCTCTTGAGGGCCCGGAGGCGCGGCTCAGGCTTATCCGTCATCTTCTTGTTGTAGATTTCGTTGAAGAGCCCCCATGTGAATATGCACGGATGGTTGCGGTGCTGCTCGACCATCTCGCGAGCCATCGTCTTCTCGTTCTCCTCAGCCGCGGGCGTGAACCAGAGGCCGTTGACGAACGGCAGCTCGCACCAGACGAGTATGCCGTTGCGGTCGCAGAGGTCGAAGAACGCCTCGCTCTGCGGGTAGTGCGACGTCCGCACGGCATCCGCGCCCATGAGCTTGATCCAGCGGACGTCCTCCGCCTCGTCCGCCGCGCTCGCGCCCCAGCCCTTTCCGGCCCGGTCCTGGTGGCGGCACACGCCCCTGAGCTTGCGCTTCCTTCCGTTGAGGTAGAGCCCGTCGGCGCGGAACTCGACGCGGCGGAAGCCGACGTTGAACGTCTGCGAGTCGCCGCCCGCCTCGACCGTCAGCGGATAGAGCCTCGGGTTCTCCGGCGACCACAGCTCGAAGCCCTCCACGTCGAACTCGCGCACGACGTCCGCCGCGCCGGAGACGGGAACCGTTATCCTGACATGCCCGTTGTCCGGGTTGGCGTCGACCACGGCGCCGCGTCGGGGGTCGATGCAGACCGCACCCGCCACTATCAGCTCAGGCACGCGGTAGAGCCCGCCGTACACGGAATAGTCGGCGTGGATCGGCTGCACGTCCGGGTCGAACGTGTTGTCGACTACGAGTTCCAGCTCGTTGCCCGTCGGCTTCATGGCCTCTGTGAGTTCGAACGCGAAGCCTGTGAACGACCCGACGTGGCGCCCCACCTCGACGCCGTTGACCCTGGCGGTCGTCTTGATCGACGCCCCGCCGCAGCGCACGAAGTACCGCTTGCCGTCGACCTTGTCCGGCAGGGCGTGGCGGTAGGTCACCGCCTTGCGCAAGTAGGACGGGCTGCCTGCGGAGTACCAGTCGCGCGCCCAGTTCTCCGGCACGTCCTTCCCGTCGGAGGCATCCAGCGCATTCCATGTGTGGGGGATGGTGACTGGCGCGCCGTCGGCCGTCCAGCCGTCGGACATCGTAACCACGTCACGGGCGAAGGCGGTCGTCGCGAAAAGCGCCGCGACGCAAAACGACAGTGCTGTGTTTCTCATGCGGCACATTATATCAAAAACCTCCGAGCTACGGGCTTGCAACCGGGGTCAAAATCCCGTCGGACCCGTGAAACTGCTCTCGTGCGGCACCACCTCTCCGCGCCCCCTATCGCGATTTGAGCGCACCGCCGCGGATTGAGCGACCGCCTAGACGGGCCGACGTGCGAGCGAGAGGACTTTTGGCGGTGCGGCATGGCTGCGGGGAGGTCGGTTTACCTCGGTGGTCGTATGCGCAAGCGAAAGCCAGAGACTTGGTTTACTGCCAGGGGGCCATGCCGCCGGGACCGCCGAAATCCGGGTCGGGAGCAGCGTCGGACGGCAAGGCGGCGTTGTCGCGTTCCGTGGCGGCTGCACGATTCGCGGATGCGCCCTACAGACGGATCAGAATCCGGGAAGGTTCAGCTGGCCCGAGACGCAGACTTTCCGGCCCTTGGAGAGAGTGCGGTCGGAAGTGTCGTACACGACGAACTTTATGCCCTCGAAGCGCTTCGAAAGCTCCGCGCGGATGAAAGCCGAGACGGACTTGACGTTCCCCGGGTCATCGTCCGAGAAGCCGATCGACACCGACCGGTCGAGGCGCCCCGACCTACGGAGCATGTGGAATATGTGCTCCACGAAGTCGCGGATGGCGAACTCCTTCGCGAGCTCTGGCCGGGACGCCGTGGTCGCAGTCGCCAGCTTCTCCTTGTAGATCGGGTCGTTCGCCATCCTCTCCTTGAAGCTCGCGTTCGTGACGGCCGCGTAGCGGCACATGCCCAGATAGTAGTCCAGCTCCTCGGCGTCCGTCCCGAACTCCCCGTCGCCGACGCCGTCGATCCACTGGCGGTACCCGCGCAGGTTGCTCATCATCTCCGCGCGCTCGTCCTCGCTGAGCGCGTAGCGGATGAATATGCGGACTGCCTTCTCGAGCGTCTCGGCGGAATGCCCGCGCGCCGTCACGATGGCGAAGAGGCGCCCCTCGCGCAGTGTCTTCTTGAGCGCATTGTAGCTAGGCCCCGGCCTCGCGCCGTGTTCGACGCGCTCCATCGCCGCCACGGTGTCCTCGATGAACGTGCTGCGCCCCGGCTGGTCCTCGAAGTCCGCGAACGCCGCCGCCCACCCGCCGTCGGACGGCGGACGGTAGTGCTCAACGTCCGCGCGGACAAGCGCGAACGTTGAGGTGGACATCTCGACGGGACGCCACTCCCCGTCGTCGAAGAGATGCTCCATCCGAATCTTCGTGGGCATATGGAGTATGTTGTCGTCCCAGTCGAAGATGTAGTACTTGAAGTCTCGGTCTGCGACCGCTTCGTTTACATATGGAAGTGTGCGCTTCACGGGGCAGGGTTCACGTCCGGCTCTTCGCCGCCGCCATCTGGTCCACCTGCTCTTCGTGGAGCTTCTCGAACTGCGGAAGCGTCTTGACCCACGGCGCTGCGAGGAATCCCTTCAGGCGCTGGGGCGAGATGTGCTGCCGGGCGAACTCCACCGTGCTGGACACGCAGTCGTCCACGCTCCAGTTCGACGGCGTCGGCACCTGGTCGAAGCCAGCCTTCTCAAGCTCGACGTATGCGTTCGGCGCATTGCACTGGCGCTCGCCCTTCAGAGGCTGGTTCAGGTCGAAATTGTGGCCATAGTACCAGTTGGACTGCAGAACGCTCTTCGGCATACGATTGAGAAACTCGTCCTTCGCATGCCATATCTTGTCGCTCCAGCACCATGCGCGCACGCCTTTCCTCTCTATCTCCTTTACGATGAATAGGAAGTCGTGCCACCAGAGATCCCCCTGCCGCACGATGGAGATGGAGTGCTTGCTCTGGTGGCCGTGCGTCTCCTCGTCAAAGCCGATGTGGAAATAGCGCGGCTTGTCGAAGGTCTCGATCACGTCCGCAACAACGTCCGCGCAGACGCGGTAGTACTGCGGCGTGGAGACCATCTTGTGGTAGTCCTTGAGCCAGATGTCGTGGGTCGTGGAGAAGTTGAGCTTGGGAAGCGGCTCTAGCCCTTTCGCCCGCAGCTGCTCAAGTTTCCTGCGGAACCGTTCGACGCTCCACGTGCCCTTGACCGCCAGCTCTGGATGGCTAGGGTAGTAAAGCCCTTCCTCAAGGTCTATCAAGATCGTATTCAGCCCCTTGGCGGCCATGCGGTCGGTGATCCTGTCGAACACGCCCTCGTCGAAACGCATGTGGTCGGCGGCGGTCATCAGCTTCAGGTCTTCGCCCTGATACTTGCCCCACTTCGTGACGGGCAGGTCGCACTGGATGTTGACGCCGAAGTGGAGCAATTCGCCCCACATGAACCCCGGCTCCGGACGCACGGCGGCAAAGGCGCTGGGCGCCGCAACAGCAGCCATCGCCGCCGTTCCCATGCCAATGAATCCTCTTCTGGTCTGCAGGTTTTTCATGGTGGTATTATACACTATACGCCCTCCTCGCTGCAACAAGCTTGCCTATAACTTCATCCGCGCCCGTCGCACCGCGAAGGCGTTTCGCAGCATAGCCGTTCAGGGCTGAATGGGCAAGCTGTAGTCCGCGTCAACTTCCATCTGCCGGCCATTTCTAAAAGCACAGCCGAACAAATGCATATCCAAGACCTGGAAGCGAGACGCGCAGACGTCCACCATATGGTTCGACTCCAGCGCCGCACAGCACGGAAAGCGACTTGCATCCGCCGCGTTCGGGCGACAGTTCTGCGGCGACGGAATTGCGGGTGCGATTGACCAGCAGGAGATAATCTTCACCGTCCAGACGATAGGCGCGCGTGACAAGATTGTCCGGCAGGCCTTTGAATGCGACGTTGACGTCCTCGCCCAGAAGCACCCGTTCCGTCGACTTCACCTCCCGAGCGACAGCGCAGATGTCCTTCCACAGCCTGTCGCATTCCTCCTTGCGCTCAGGATGCTCCCTCTCCCCTCGCTCCTGAAACGCGCTGAACGTGTATCCGCAGATTCCATTTGCCCCGGCCGCGATGCCCTGCCATGTCATGTTCGCCATCTCCTCGCGCGTCGGACAATAGACAGGCCCCGGCCTGTTCTTCGACTCTGGGTACCAATTCCAGTCGAAATACTGCGGCACGTGCCACATGGGACGGAATCCGAAAGTGCCCTCGCGGCACATTTCCGCCCATTTTGAACAAAGTGCGATATCGGTAATGTGTCCGCCAACAGGATAGGGATCGACTCCAAATACGTCTGCAGCCGGCATGGCGTCCCGTATGGTCTGCGGCTTGTCGGTCACGAAATACGAAAGATAATCCGGAGCTATCTCGTGAAGAAGTTCGTTGGTTCGTATGACACCCGGTATTTGGTTTACGGGCGCTTCATCCACCAGATACCATCCCATGAACGCAGGGTGCGAGGCGAGCCCACTCAAGTACCGTTCAAAACCCGCACGGGACTCTTCTATTGTCGCAGTGCCGCGCGCCATGTGGTCATAGCCAAGAACAAGGTGCCTGACATCGGTAACCACATACGTGCCGGCCGCCGCAAACCTGTCCAGGTCTTCCCTGGTCAGACGGCAATAATGCGTCGTGTAGTTGAATGGCGCCTCCTTCCAGCGCCGGATGTCCGCCTCTGTCATCTCCCAGTTCGTGTACATCCCGAGGGGAAAGAACTTTTTGCCGGCAATCGTTGCGCGTCCGCACCTATCGATGCCGAACCTGCGGACTGGCGGCTTTTCGACGCGAGTCACCGCAAGCTTCAGCTTTCCTGCCGTTTCGCCCCTGCACCGAAGCCGGAAACGGACATCCTGCCTGCCCATCGCCATCTCTGCCGCCGGGATGGAGAACCTCGCCGCATCTCCGTCGAAATCAGAGACTCTCGCCGCCACCCTTTCGCCCGCTGCGTTCACATATCCATATTCGCAGGAATAATCCGACAAAGCGTTCTCGACGAGATTAAGCCGCAGCATGGCGACGAACATGATCTCGCCGTCCTCCGCGGCAAACGTGTCACGATGCGCCGACGACTGAAGATATACAAGCGGAGCCTCCGGCAACTTCTCCAGCGTGAAGTCGTCAAAGAGCACGCGCCCCGTGCATCCGCGTACTACGACCGCGCTGAAATTCGCAAAAGCCGCGCCACGCGGTATGATGGCTTTGCCCTCGTAGCGCACCCACCCCTTCTTGTCCGGGAGATTGTCGACGACCTCCGCCGCGCTGACGTTGTCAATCCACTTTCCGTTCGCATCGAAATACTCCAACATTATGCGAGGCTTGCGAATCTTCCCCCGCTCGACTTTCGCCCAGCCGCCGAACCGGAAGATGTTGCCTGGAACGACCTTGATCCGCTGCGACGGGAATGCATAATACTTCGGATCGCCGTTTTCCCAGACAAGCGCCGCGGTTCCCGCGCGTCCAACGCCATGCTCGATCGCCCACGCCTTCGGCATGCTCCATTCCCTCCCGGACTGTTCATGGTCGAAGTCGCCGTTCTTGAGAGAAATCGCAGCCGCCGGCGCAGCCGAGACAGAAAACAACCCGGCCGCGCAAAGCGCAACAGCATGCATCCGCATCACCTGGATCCGCGTCATTTGCAAAAGAGAGTCATTCCAAGACCTTGCACATCAAACGACAGGTTGTCAAAGCACACCGCCCAGTTGTCGGCGGCGTTCTTCCAGCGATATGCGTTGCCGTCGATGCCGGCCGCGCCCAGGCCAATAGTCGAAATTTCCGGCGTGCCGGCCATGGCAAAGCCAAGGCCTGCAAACTCCGCGACCTCCCTGCCGTCGCCAGTGGACGGCGTCGGCTGCAAAGCCCCCATGTCGAAGATCTTGACGGAATACACGCCCGCCGCAAGATCGATCGCCGCCCTGAACCTGTACCAGTTTCCGGCCGTCGCCGCAGACGAACCCAGTTCGATGTCATAGCCTCCTGCGCCGTCGCCGTCAAATGCGCAGAGCTTGAACGAGCGCACGATTCCGGTATCTTCCTCGGAGGCATCCTCCGCGGAGAACCCGAAGGCGGCACCGAAGAACTTTTCGGTTGCGACATCCTCATGTGCACCCTGCCAAAAGGCTTTGTTGCCTATGGCGGCAAGCGCAATCGGCTTCCGATTGCCTACGCAACGACCGCCAGCCGGCGCCTTCATGTCAACGCAGACAGTCATATCCCCCTTGCGATAGTTCTTGCCTATATCCAGCACCGACCATGTCGGAAGATATTCGCCAAAGCGTGCGCAGGCATTGACGCCTCCGGCAATCGTCGGCATCGTTGCCGCGCAGGAGGCGATACGGGTCACCCAGCCATCCGCCCCGGTGCCGACAATGTCCTTTATCCCGGAGAAAGTTCCCTCGGTTCGGCTCGCCACATTGTAGCGGGTGCGGGTGTTGAAGTCGTTTGAGTAGATGAGAGCTTCTTCGGGCGTGTCGACGTTCTTCCAGACCTTGATGTTGTCCGCATAGACGGACGAGTCCTTTGACTGCCCCGTGGAAAGACCGTAGCTCATCACGTAAACGGTCCCGACGTCGGCAACCGACTGAATGAAATCCAGGTCGCTGCGCGAATATACTGGCGTCAGCGGCGTCTCCGAATCCAACGCGACGCCAGTAGCGCCTAGCGAGTAGAGCGCGTAGTCGAACTTGTGCGCGTCAAGGTCCACAGTCACTACCAACCGATACCAAGCATTTGCAGTAAGCGCCAAGTCGTCCGTCGAATTCGCCGAATTCCCGCCCCAAGGCCTGAACACATTCGTGCGTCCCGATGCGTACGTGCCGACGCCAGCTTCCGCCGCACGGAAGACTGTGCCCTTGTCAACTTCGCTACGTGTTCCGTTCGTGTACATGTAGGCATTGCCCAGTCCAACGCCGATACGATCCGTCGCGGCGGTCCATCCCCATCCGTTCGGCGATCGGACATCCGCCTGCAGCCGAATCTTCCCTGTCGTGAACGTTTCTCCAAGCGAATGCGTCACAGTGCCGTAGTTGAAGCCCTGCCGACCGCTTTCCGCCCACATGCGGAGGGCATTGCCCCCGGCATCCCCCATTTCCACCACCGCTGCATCGCAGTAACCATATGGTTCGTAGCGGTGCCATCCATCGACGTCATCTGGAATCGGAAATACATCCTGCTTGACCGGACGGTACACAAGCGTCTTGAAAGTTCCGGCGGAAAAGCTTCCTGTTGCCGGATTCGCATGATACCCGACGAAAGCATCGGTGGTCGTCGCCATCGCGGCGGCATAGGTTCCGCTTTTCGCCGGATTCGCCGCCGGCGTCATCGTCCGCGTAGTGAAGTCGTTTTCGTAGAATACCTCGTAGTCGTCGCCCGCAGAAGCCCTCCAGCTCGCGCGGATGTTGTCGATAATCGGCATCTTCTCCGGATTTGCGGCGTTGTTATAATACGCGCGGTCGCACTGAATCGCGAAGTCGGCGATCGGGTCTTCGGCAGTGCCTACTGCCTCGTTTAGTGCAAGACTGGTCGTCCAAATGCGCGATCCGACCGCGGATGCAAATTCCGGGGCGTCGCTTCCCAGCGGCCATGCCTCGGCAAACGCGCTGTGTGCAGAGAAATCGATCGTTATGCACATCCGCACCCAGTTGCCGGCACCAACGTTGTTCGCCACATCGTACTGCCATGACGTGCCACTGGCAGTAGTTTGCGTGGTGGACGTGCCATTACGTGTGCACATGCCGATGCAGGCAAGATATTTTGGATAGACCTTTGAAGGCATTCGCGTGACAGTGTTACGGGGCGCAACCCACAGCCGGAAAGTGCCGAAATTGCTCTGCCAAGTAGTCGGAGCGCGAAAATCCGCCTCAAGTTTCAGAATGCCGCTCGACAGCTCCCGCCCGAAAGGCTGGGTTATCGCCGTCACCTGACTATTGCCGGAAGAAGTGTATGCACCGACATACTGATGCCCCGCCCCGTCGGACACCACCTTGTACTGATAGCCATAACTCGCCGGCGTGTTTCCGTCGAAATACGTCTTTATCCAGTTGTCCTGCATGTCTTCAGACGAGGCGTACGGCGTTTCCGGCGTCGGGAATTCCGTGTAGTTGTACGCGATGTTGCCTGGCGCATAGCCGACCGAATACGGCATCGACCGCGGAAGCTCCTTCGTCGACTCGCGTACCGAGAAGTTGTTCTCGTAAGTGTCGTTGGCCGCAGCCGTCAGTGCGCAGACAGCCAGCGCCGCACTCCCGATTCCCGACATCAATGCTTTCATCTCGATTGTCCTTTCTGCCTTGATTTACGATGCAACATTCATTAAATCGGCCTAGCGTAAAACACGCCATGTGCCTTGACGGCCGACGGGCTCACGCCCTCCAGCCGCTCCGCCTTGATCTCCGTAGAGCCGTTCCAGGCCTTGTAGAATGGCCCGTCGACCCCAATGACCTTCAGCCCGGCCGCTTCGATGCAACGAAGATTGCCTCCCCTTATGAAAGCCTCCACTCCGCCTTGAGACAACTTGCTGCGGAACGAAACGGTGCAGTTCCTGAACCGCAGAAACGCCGGATGGTCCGGCGGGGCGTAGGCGGTAAGCGGCTGTTCGACATCTGTCGCGTCCACGTTCTCGAAGGCGATGTCATCAAGCGGCATCCCCGACTGCCATTTTTCATTGCCCGAGAAGTTGTAGTGAAGAAACCGCATGACGCCCTTCACGCGGCAGTTCCGGAGGACGATGTTGCGGCACGGACGAACCGTGCGGTCCGTTCCGTAGAAGGTGAAGAAGGAAAGAGTGCGCGGATCCGGAAACTTCATGGGCGTCTCTCCGGCGACAAGCGCGGACCGCGACTTTATCTGGGAGGATCTGTGCGGATACTCTCCCGGGCCAACCGCTTCTATGCCATCGCAGAGAATGTCGCACCCGCCCAGGCGGAAGATGCTGCACGACGAGTTCAACCGGCAGTTCCGCACCGTCAGCCCGAGATTGTCATAGCCCGCGACACAGTCGTCACCGGAGCGAATGTCGCAGTTCTCGACGATACCGGTCACGCAGCCGTGGAAATCGACGCCGTCGTGCCCGCCCAGTATCTTCACGTCAGAAATCCGTATGTTCTCGCAAAGGCACAGCCTATGCGCCCAGTTGCCAGTGTCACGGATCGCATAGCCTCGCAAGACAAGGTTCGTCACGAAATGGGCGCTGATTCCGTGGGGTCCGCGAAAGGTCTCCTCCCCATGCTCGTCAAAGCAGTTGCGCCCGTCGATTTCGCTGCCGGGTTCGCCGACAATCGCCGCGCACTCTGCGCGGTAAAGCCGGATGATTCCGTTGTTCCAGCGGTTCGTCGAAGTGTGCTGCAGGAATGACGACTGGTCGAGCACAGAAAAGTCCACAGGCTCGAGCGCATCGTCAAAAAGAACATGATCGTAGTCTCGCGGGTTGCGGCTCGCATGAAGCCTTGCGCCGGACTTGAGATGAAGCGTTACGCGGCTGCGCAGCCGGAAGGAGGAAATGTCGTAATCTCCACTCTCCACCACTACGCGACCACCCCCCGCGCGAAAGCAGTCGTCGATGGCCGTCTGGATTGCGGCGGTCGCGTCCCCCGACGTCGGCCCGACATTCCTCTCGACCTCGGTGCCGGGCGCACCAGCAAAGGCAACAACCCATGCAAACCCACTGACAAGGAGAACTAAGGTTCTCTTTGCATGAGACCCTGTGAGCGCATCTTTCTCTTTTTTGGCAACGAACATCGGCAATCGGCATGCTCTTGCTGGCATGTCTTGCCGGCATTATACACCATCCGCCCGCCGCGCCGCAATTATACCAAAGTATAATCGGCTATGCCGACCGAAAGAGGTCGTCGAGCGTCACTTCGGACTGGACTATGCCGGAGTGCTTGTTGCGCTTCAGGCCATAAGTCGTCACGTATGTCAGATGTACGGCCTTCTTCGTTCCCGTAGTCTCCTTGAACAGCTCCCTCCGCTCCCTGGCATGGCGGTCTTCGCTGTCATTGATTTCGTACTCGGTCGAAGCAAACTTCATTTCGCACAGATTGATGACGCCGTCCTTCCTGTCGATAAGAAGATCTATTTGGGCACCATCGCGCTCTCGCGTCCGCGAGACCTGCCAGGAACAGACGTTGGATACGACGCCGGAGATGCCAAGCGCGATTTTGATTTCCCGGACATGCTGAAGGCAGAGCCGCTCGAACGCAAGGCCTTCCCAGACTCTGCGGAACTGTGCGTCTGACGATGCGCTCCAGAAACAGCGGTCGCCCGTCCTGTTTTCACCGGCGAAGGCGAAATGAAACAGCGTGAAATTGTCTATCAGCTGGTATAGAGATCCCTTGGATTTTCTGCCGAAGGCAATGCTCTTGCGTATGAAGCCGCATTCCTCCAGTTCCCGCAGATGCCGAGTCAGGTTGCCGCACGAAACCATGCCCGTCGACGACATCAGCTCGTCGCGTGTGAGACCCGCCTTGCGGCGTCCAAGCGCCATGACGATCTTCAGATACGGCTCCGGCTTGCGGAAGAGCGAGGCGTACAGTTCATCGAACTCGCCTTCGAGCTTGTTGGATCTGGCGAAGAAAAGATCGTCAATGTTCTGGTCTGCGCTCAAGTCAGGCTCAAGGTGCTTCCAGTAGAACGGGATCCCGCCAAGAACCATGTACGTCTCCGCAATCTGGTATCGAGTCATCACACTGCCTCGCGAGGCGACATATTCCTCGCATTCCCCAAGCGTGAACGGCTGAAGCGATATGCGCCCCGTGACACGATTGTGAAGGCCTCCCTTGTCTTTTATCACCTTGTTGATGATCCACGACGTCGCCGAGCCGCAGACAATCAGAAGGACGTCGTCCCTCGCCGAAGCCCATCCATTCCAGAAGTGTTCCAGCGCCAGAATGAAGCGCGAGCCTTTTGTGTCCAGATAAGAGAGTTCATCAAGGAACACCACTTTCCTCCTCTGGGTCGATTTCGCAATCACCAGCTTCAGAAGGTTGAATGCCTCAAACCAGTCCTTTGGCGAACCCTCAAGCACCGCCCCCCATTCGCGAAGTGAATCGCCAAATGCGCGCAACTGCTCCTTTGTACTCCCGCGAGCAACCCCGGTATGCTGAAAGGAAAAACGTCCCTGAAACGTCTGGCGAATCAAGTACGTCTTGCCGACGCGCCGACGACCATAGACAGCCACAAACTCGGACTCCTCAGACTCCGCATATTTCGCAAGACGCGCCTTCTCTGCAGTCCTACCTATCATCTGGCTTCCTTTCCGTTCATCATTTTGACCAGATTATACCACACCGACCCCGATTTGGTCAATATGACGTGAAGATAATTACGATAATTACCAAATCCCATGTTTCAATCGTGATTTGGTCATTATCAATCCATCCGCCCGCCGCGCCGCAATTATACCAAAGTATAATCGGTTCGGAATTGACAGCACGCGTTACATTTACTAGCAGACCCGCAATGAACATTGGACGAAGGAGAATGGAAACGCTGGCT
>JAFRBA010000243.1 GCA_017405115.1 Kiritimatiellia bacterium | reverse complement strand
CGCACCGGTCCGGCAGCGCCGCGCGCTGGCGGGCGCGGGAGATGCCGAACAGCGTGGTGAAGACCAGGCGCGCCTCGTCCTCCATGCCGGGGCCAACCTCCTCGGCGACCCGCGCCATGACCTCTCTCTCTCGGGCGGGGTCGAGGATGGGCAGCCCCTTCTCGACCTTGGCCTGCAGCACGTCGCCCGCGATGGCCAGACGGCGCTTCAGGAGCTGCACCAGCTGCCCGTCTATGTCGTCTATCTCCTTTCTCGATTCCTCCAGGTTCCTCATGTTCGTGTCTTTCTCCTTTGCTTTACGATTGGTTTTCCGATTGTGTGCGGCCCAAGACGAAAAAACGGCCTCGCTTCCGTGGAGCGGGGCCGTTTTACCTTCATGGCTTGCGTCGCCAGAAATCAGCATGAGCGGCCCCGCTCCGGCGTAAAGCCGAAGTAGTAGAACCACGCAAACTGAAAGCTCTTATTCATGTGACGCGCATAGTTTACCAAATTCCGGTTCGCGCTGTCAACGGGCGGCTCGGCGCGGGCGTAATCGGTTAGTTAATTGCGGGTCGCTGCGGGGTTGTCGCTCGGTCTCGACAATCCGGAATCGCGCACGGCAGTGCGTTTCGACAATATGCCGTGACGAGACACTCCCCTCGGCGGCAGTCTCCGGCTGCGGGCAGAGTCCAACTGCCGTGCTTGTCCGGATTGGTCTCACTCGCGACACCCCTGCGCTCTCCCGCGCAGCCAGGCAACCGCCGCGGACAATCCCTTGCAGTCTGCGCGGGCGTTGCGCATGCCGCCGGGAAGGCTGGGCCTGCCCGCCGGCTCAGGGCTTCGCCGCTGGCTGGCCGACTTCCGCGTCCGGCTTCTTGGGGAAGAGGATGTCGGTGACGTCTGTCCCTGGATTCGCCGCAATCGCCTCGAACGCCTCCATCAGCTTCTCGACCGGGTCTTCCCACCGCAGTCGCAGCGTGTCCATTGCCGTGAGAAGCGTCTCGCGTATGCGCAGTCCATCGGTAGACTGCGACCCGAAGCTGAGCTTGCGGGCGTCCTCCCCGCCGCCGTCTCTCCTCCTCCTCGGAGTTCGGCTTTATCGGGATCTTCGAGGACGGCGTGGAACTGCCGAAGGGCTTCTTCGGCATCGCGTCCTCCTTCCCGCCCCCGGCATCGGAATCGCCGCCGTTCAGCATCGCCTCGAGTTCGGCGATGCGCTTTGCCTGCGCGGCGATGACCGCGTTCTTCCCGCGGTCTCGCTCTTCGTGCGCGTCCAGCTTCAGCGTGAACTCGAGGTACTTGTTGCACCGGTTGTAGTTCGGGCAGATGCCGTGCGCGGCGACGGACATCAGCCGGCCGCCTCCCGGAGGGACTCGACCAGGTCGACGCCGGCCTTCGCCATCAGGGCCTCAAGCCGCTTTCCGTTCTCGACGGCCCTGCGCATGATCGCCTCGTGCTTCGGCTGGACATGGAAGCACCTGCCCTTCCCGTCGACGCGGCAGGTGAAGATCAGCGCGGGATGCTTCTCTCCGCTCCTGCACAGCTTGCAGCTGGGGCGGTTGCAGGGTTTGCGGACGAGCGAAACCGTCCCGCGCGCAACCGGCATGAGTTTCGCGGCCTCGCGGAGGAACGCATCCGTGCCCGCGACCTTTTCTGGAGTTTTTTTCTCCATGTCTGATAGCATATCATATCCTATACGACATTGCAGGGGAAAATGAACTTTTTCTCAAGAAGCCCAGGGCGGCCCACGACTCTCCTTCCTGCCGTTGTCGCGGCGCCGCGCCTGCGCCTGATGTCGGCGGGCCTGGACGGCAACATCCCCCGAGACCGAAGGTCGAGCCGCGAAGCGGGCGCCATGCGGGGTGCGGAGGGCGGCGGGTGGCGCACGAGAGGACGAAGCGGATCGTCGGCCGCCTCTGTGGTTTCGCTTGCCGAGACGCATTCCGCAGAGGGGTCGGGCTCCTCGCGCCATGTTGACTTACGCGCGGCGGCCGCTACGACTCCGCGTAGGACGGTTCGGGCACCACCTGCCGACCGAAGCCGCTATGCCAAGAAATGCAGACGCGCAAAACTAACCGGTTGCGCGCGGGCGCAAATCGCGACGGGGCGCGGAGAGGCGGTGCCGCACGAGAGCACTTTCGCGGGTCCGACGGGATTTTTACCCCCGTGCGTACGGGCGAGCGCTAAGCGCGAGCGTCAAAATCCTGTCGGGGGCGCCCGCGAAATCGGTTCGGGCGGCACCGCCGCGCAACGCCCCCAGGAGCGAATTGCGCATTTGCACGATTCACGGATGCGCCCGACGGGCTCAGCGCTTTGGCCGCGCGGGGAATTTGGTATAATGTACGCACAATGTCTATCAACGCAGAATCCATCCCGACAGAGGAGAAGTCGTCCGCAGTAACGCTGTCGGACATGGAGATATTCGTCTTCCCGGAGCTGATGTACTCGCTCGTGCTGGCGAACATCCTCTCCCCGCGCCTGTGGGCCTGGCGCGACCTCCCCTGGTTCGACGGCATACGCGAGATGCGCCCCAAGAAACGCCTGCAGCGCCTGCGCCAGCACATCATGGACAACTACACGTTCAACCTGGACCTGGAAACATGGGGCCTCACCACCCAGAAGCGCGAACTAGCGCGCTTCGCCCCATTCCTCTCCCCGGAGGAAATCACCAGGTCCAACGCGCTCTTCGGCTACCAGGGCGACGTCTACTACTATGACATCGACATCCGCCGCCACTTCGGGCTGGACAAGTACACGAGCGACACGATCCCCTACTGGAAGACCGAGACCGTGGAGGCCATGGACGCCTTTCGCCACAAGCCGGGCCACGCCGTCGGGGCGGGCGAGTGCGTCTCCCTCGCCGGGCTATACGCCGCCGCCGCGTTCGTCGTATGCGGACTGCCGCTGGACGGCATCTACCTGATGGCGACGCCCCTCCACTCCCAGAACTTCCTCGACGTCGACACGGGCATCCTCACGAACAACCGCCGCCTGGTCACAAAGGCCATGTGGGCCAACGGCACCGTGATATCCCAGCAGGCCCGCCGCGCGCTCGAGCACGAGCGCGTGACGATCGTATCGCACGCCACCGGCCACATCCACCTGCTATACCCGACGGCCACCATCGACCAGGCGGCATACGCCGACTTCTCGGCAAAGCTCAAGTCGTTCCTCGTGCCGCCGAAGGACGCCGCAGACCAGCGCCTCGTCACGCCGCGCCTGCCTGACGCCGCGCGCGTCACGTTCGACCGCTCGGACGAGCCCCTTGGCATAACGCCGGAGATGGGGCGAGCGGAGATCGCGCAGCGCCTCCACGCCCTGCGCTCGACGAACCGCTGCGCCGCGCTTGCGCCCTACGCAGCCCGCGAGCTCGGCGAAACAGAGGCGGGACCGTTCGTGCAGGCCGCCCTTATGCGCAACCCGGTCTCGCGCACCGCCCTGCACGACCTCGCCCCCAGTGCCGCGCTCGCCAAAATCGCCGCGCTTGAAGGAGAGTCGATATACGACGGACCGTCGCGGCTCGCCCAGCCGGACGAGGTCTGGAACTTCGGACGCGGCGACGGCCTCGAGAAGTGCCTGCTCGCGGCGAACGCGCTCGGCGGGACCGAGATCCGCATAGACGGCGGCAGGGCGACGCTTGTGGACGCGGACCGCGCCGTCTGCTCCTTCCCGACGGCCAAGTCGCCGCGCGACAGGCGCTGGGCGCTTCCGCAGCAAGATTATTAGAATCATTGGAATTTCGGTCAGACCGATTTTCCAACCTAAAAACGGCAGTTGGGGACGAAGTTTTTTTCACGCAGAGCCGCAGAGAGGCTGAGAATGCGGAGGGAAATGCGAATTTGAAGCGTTATCGCAGTGGCCAGAATTAGTTATCGCGTCATCCTTTAGGTGATGGCTTCCTTCATGCGGATTTGAATCATAACTTATTGTATTCTCAAAACTCGAGATATTCTCCGCGCTCTCGGCCTCTCTGCACCTCTGCGTGAGATGTTCAACTGGCGAATTTAGGTTCAACGTTTGGAATCACGGCGAGGAGAGCCGATCCGCGAGGGAGGTGCGGCGCTCGCGCACCGTGTTGGTCTGTATGGCCTGGTCCACGGCGTACGGCACGCCGATGAGAAGCACCAGCCGCTTTCCGCGCGTGAGCGCCGTGTAGAGGAGGTTCCGCTGCAGCATGACGTAGTGCTGCGTGTGCATGATTATTATTACCGCCGGGTACTCGCTTCCCTGCGACTTGTGGATCGTCATCGCGTAGGCGAGCACCAGCTCGTCGAGGTCGCCCCCGTCGTACTTCACGGGGCGGCCGTCGAACGCGACCACCATGGAGCGGTCATCCGGCGACACCGCCTTCACGAAGCCGATGTCGCCGTTGTAGACGTCCTTGTCGTAGTTGTTCCTGAGCTGCATCACCCGGTCGCCGACGCGAAACGTCGTGCCACCGCGCGCCAGCCCCTCGCCGCGAGGGTTCAGGGCCTGCTGTAGCGCTGCGTTCAGGCTGTCGGTGCCGAGCAGGTTGCGGCGCATCGGCACGAGCACCTGCACGTCCTCCAGCGGGTTCATGCCGAACTTGCGCGGAATCCGCTGCGTCATGAACTCGATCGCGAGCTCAAGGCAGCGCTGCGGGTCGCGGCACGCCATGAAGTAGAAGTCCGAGTCCTCCCCGCGGCGGATCTCGAGGGGTTCCCCGGCGTTCACGTGGTGCGCGTTGCGGACAATGAGCCCGGACGTGTCCTGCCGGAAGATGACGTCGAGCTTCGTCGCGGGCACGACGCCCGAGCGGATCAGGTCGCCGAGGACCGAACCCGGGCCCACCGACGGCAGCTGGTCCGTGTCGCCGACCCACGTCACGGACGCCGTGTCCGGCAACGCGGCCAGGAGGTCCGCCGCCAGGTACACGTCTATCATCGACGTCTCGTCGAAGATGAAGACGTCTCCGGAGAGCCTGTTCTCGGCGTCGTAGGTGAACCGGTTCGTCACGGGGTTCCACTTGAGCAGGCGGTGGATCGTCTGCGCCGGGGCGCCGACCGACTCCGTCATGCGCTTCGCCGCGCGGCCCGTGGGCGCGGCCAGGACGACGTTCAGCTTCTTCGCGCCGTATATCTCCACCAGCGCGCGGATGATCGTCGTCTTGCCCACGCCCGGGCCGCCGGTTATGATCGAGAACTTCGAGCGCAGCGAGCGCTCGAGCGCGTCGCGCTGCGCCGACGCGAGCGTGAAGCCCGCCCTCCCCTGCCACCAGCCTATCGCCCGCTCCGCGTCGAACTCCGCGAAAGAGCGCGGCGCCGACATGACGGCGCGGACGCGCGAGGCGACTGCGCGCTCCCCGGCGTGCAGCCCGCGCAGGTAGACCTTGCCGTCCTCGGCGACGACCCGGCCGGCCGCGACCTCCTCCCGCAGCGCCTCCGCGAGGACCTCCACCGGTATCTCCGTCAGCTCGTTGGCGTGCAGCAGAAGGTCGTTCTCGAACGTCCAGCAGTGACCGCCGTCCTCGGCCTCCTTCTCCAGCGTGTAGGAGATGGAGGCGCGCGCGCGGAGCGGCGAGACCTTCGATATGCCGACGGAGAGCGCAATCTTGTCCGCCGTCGCGAAACCAATCCCCCATATGTCGCGGCAGAGCCGGTACGGGTCGGCCTTGATCACGGCCACGGCGTCCGGACCGTACTTGCGGACGATCTTGGTCATCTTGACGACCGATATGCCGTACGTCTGCCCGAAGATGAGGTTCTCGCGCATCGTCTCGTTGCGGTGCCAGCTCTCGCGTATCTGGCGTATCTTCGCCGCCCCGAGCTTCGGCACCTCGGCGAGCCGCCCGGACTGGTGCGACAGGACGGTCATCGTCTCGTCCCCGAACGTGTCTACGATGCGCTTGGCGAGCACGGGGCCGATGCCCTTTATGAGGCCGGACGCGAGATACCGCTCTATTCCCTTCAGCGAGCGCGGCGCGACGCAGGTGAGCTTGTCGGCGTTGAACTGGCGCCCGTGCACCTTGTCCGTGACCCACCTGCCTTCGGCCCTCACCTCCTCGCCTTCCCACACGGCCTGGGTCCGCCCGACGACCGTTATCTCCGGACTGCGCGCCAGCTCGAACTCGGATGGTATCTCGACGTGCAGCACGGTGTAGCCGTTCGCCTCGTTGTGGAACACGACGGAGCGCACCGTGCCCTCGACCGTCGTGAGCCCGTCCGTCTCCTCCCCGCTTTGCCGTCGTTCGTTCACCTTCAACTTCTCAACTTCTCAACTTCTCAACTTTTCCACTTTTCCACTTTTCCACTTTTCAACTTTTCAACTTTTCAACCTTTCAACTTTTCAACCCTTCAACCCCAGCACCCGGCATGCGTTGCCGCCAAAGAGCAGCTCCCAGTCGTCCGGGTCCCTTACGGACTTCACCCAGCGGATGGCCTCTGGATAGTGCGCCCACGGGAAGTCCGTGCCGAAGAGGATGCGGTCGCGCGGCCAGGAGCGGAGTATGCGCATCGGCTCGTCCTGGTGCCAGCAGCTGTGTATGATGGAAGTGTCGACGAAGCACCCGGTGTCGAGCAGGACGTCGGTCGCGTGCGGCGGATACCCCCAGCAGCCGCCGAGATGCGCCGCGACGAACCTGAGGCCCGGCACCGACTTGAGGAGCGCCGCGATCTCGTCAGGCCCGCAGTAGCCGCGAATCCCCTTCCAGCACACGTCACCGCCGCAGTGGCAGATCGCGACGAGCCCGAGGTCGGCGATCTTCGCGAACACGGGCCGAACGGACGGGTCCGCAAGCGAGAAGTCCTGGTAGTAGCTGTGGAACTTAACGCCCTTTATCCCGGCGGCGGCGACCTGCTCCAGGTGGCGGGCCGCCTCGGGGTCGTGCGGGTGGATCGACGCGAACGGGATTATCCTGTCTCTCGCTCGTTCGCCGAAAGCGCCGCCGCGGAGCGCGACTGCGCCGCGAAGGATACCCTCGAAGAGCTGCGGCTTGGTGGCTATCGGGCACGCCACCGCCTTGTCGACGCCGGCGAGCTCGAGGCAGTCGAGCTGGGTCGCCAACGTGCCATCCCCAGCAGGCCAGAGAGTGCCCTCCGTCTTCCGGCACATCCCGGCCATCGCCCGCACGGCGAGCGAGTCCGGGAAATGGTGGGAATGGAAGTCGACGACCATTGCCGCCTCACTTCATCATCAGGTCGGCGAGGAGCTTCGCGAAGCGGGCGCCGTCCTCGACCGGCGAGCCCTCGGCGATGAGCGCGGTGTCGTAGAGCAGCGCAACGGCGTCGCCGAACGCGTCGCCTTCGAGAGCCTTGACCTTCGCTATGAGCGGATGCGAGGCGTTGACCTCGAGTATGCGCTTCTGGTCGGGGACGTCCTGCTTCATCGCGCGCATCATCCTGACCATCGACGGCGGGAGCGCGCTGTCCTGCGCCACGAGGCAGCACGGCGAGTCGGTGAGGCGCGTCGACACGCGCACGTCCGACACCTTCGACTCAAGCGACTTCTTCACCTTCTCAAGGAACGGCTTCAGGTCGGCGGCGGACTTCTCGTTCGCCTCCTTCTCGGCCTTCTTCTCGTCGTCGCTGCCGAACTGCACGTCGCCCCTTGCGACGTCCACGAAAGACTTGCCGTCGAACTCACGAAGCGACTCGGTGAGGTAGTCGTCGACGGGGTCGCACCAGAGCAGCACGTCGCAGCCGTGCTTGCGAGCGGCCTCGAGGTGCGGCGACCGGCGCGCGTCCTCCTCGCGTTCGGCGCAGAGATAGTAGATGTCCTTCTGCCCGGAGGGCATGTCCTTCACGTAGTCCTCCAGGAACACCGTCTTCCCTGCGTCGGAGCGGGCCGTCGGGTACTTGAGGAGCTTCTTCAGGCGGTCGGCGTTCGAATAGTCGGTGTGGACGCCCTCCTTGACCACGGTGCCGAAGGTCGACCAGAACTCGTCGTAGCGCTTCGCGTCCTTCTTCTTCATCTCCTCAAGCGCCGAGAGCACCTTCGACGTCACCGCCGACTTTATCTTCTGCACGACCGCGTCGTCCTGCAGCATCTCGCGCGATACGTTGAGCGGCAGGTCGCTGGAGTCGACGACGCCCTTCACGAACCTGAGCCAGTTCGGCAGCAGCATCTCTATGTCGTCGCCGATGAAGACGTTGCGCACGTAGAGCGAGAGCCCTCGCTTCTGCTGCGGCATGAACAGCTCCATCGTCGCCTTCTTCGGCAGGAAGAGCAGCGCCTTGAACTCGACCGCGCCCTCGCCGGAGAACGGAATCGTCTCGAACGGGGCCTCCCAGTCGTGCGTGAGGTGCTTGTAGAATTCGTCGTACTCCTCCTGCTTTACGTCCTTCTTGGCGCGCTTCCAGAGCGCCACCATCGTGTTGAGCGGCTTCGCCTCGCGCTCCTCGCGGCGCTTCTTGTCCTCCTCGGCTGCCTTCGCGGCCTTCTCGTCGGCCGGCGGCGGGGTCTCCTTGACGATCTCGCGGAAGTAGATCGGGTATGCGATGAAGTCCGAGTACTTCTTCACGAGGTCCTGGACGGTCCACCAGTCGAGGTACGAGAGCTGGTCGTCGCGCAGGTGGAGCGTCACGGACGTTCCGGGGAAGTCCCGGTCTCCGTCGGAGATCGTGTAGCCGCCGGACATGTCGGACTCCCACTTGAGCGGGGTCTCGGTGCCGCGCTTGAGCGTCTCGACAGTCACCTTGTCGGCCACCATGAACGCCGCGTAGAAGCCGACGCCGAACTGGCCGATGAGCTCGGGGAGCGACTCGCCGCCCTTCTCCTTGAGCATCTCGCGGAACTTCTTGGTGCCGGAGCGGGCGATGGTGCCGAGGTTGCCCTCGAGATCCGCCTCGTCCATGCCGATGCCGTTGTCGGACACCATCAGCGTCTTGGCCTCGCGGTCGGCGGCGATCTGGATCTTCCACTCGGGGTTGTCGGCCAGGAGGGCCTTGTCGGTGAGCCCGAGGAACTTGGCGCGGTCGATTGCGTCGGAGGCGTTAGATACGAGCTCGCGAAGGAATATCTCCTTCTTCGAGTATAGCGAGTTTACCACCAGGTCGAGCATCTCGGCGATCTCGGCCTTGAACGGATTCTTTTTCGTTTCCATAGTGGTGTATATTATACCACATTAGGCCTAAAGGTGCTCCCATCGTTCGTGGGGGCGCATCCGCGAATCATGCAACAACCACGAAACGTTACGCAAAACGGTAGGGCGCGCGCGCCGCGCGCGCCGAAAAGCCACGCCAGTTGCATGTCAACGGCAACCCAGTTGCGGCGTGCGCGGCGCGCCCGCCCTACCAATTCAATCGACTGTACGATTCACGGATGCGCCCTCGTCTGTGATTTTTGCGCGCATGTCACCCGAGGCCATAGGCCGAGCCGCGCAGCAGTCGCTAGGTGTCCCCGCGCGTTCGCACACACTACTTTGCGAACGCGGCGGTCGCCTTGACGTTGCCGGAGCCGACTGTCGCCGTGATGACGAGCGTGCGCTCGTACTTGAGCGATGCGTCGATTATGTCGACGTACAGCGTGTAGACCTCGCTGCCGCCTTTTGTCGCCTTGCCCGAGACGAGCGTCACCCACGAAAGCGCCGTCAGCTTCATTCCGCCGACTACGCCGGTCACCTTCGCCGCGTCGCCGTCGGCAAGCTTGACGGACAGCTTGTCCTTGCTCTTCGTGAGCCCCGAGTTCTTCGTCTTCTTCGTGAACGTGAAGCTCTTGCCTATGAGCTTCGCGAGCGTCTTGCCCTTCTTCACGAGGTTCGGCTTCTTCTGCGTGGCGAACGTGCCCTTCGAGTTCGCCGCCTCGACGAGGGACAGTCCCCCGATTTTCAGCGTCTTCACCGTCACCGTGCCGGGCTTGAACGTCTTGGAACCGGCCTTGATCGTCGGCGTGAACGTCGCTTTCGTCGCCGTGCAGCTCTTGTAGGCCGAGGTGAACGAGTACGCCTTGCCCTTGTAGGTGACCTTGCCGGACACCTTGCCGGTTGAGCCGACTGTGAACTTCAGGTACGACAGCGTCTTCCCGTCGGGCTTTGCCGTGCCGTAGAATGTACCCTTCGCCCACGACGGAACGGAGACCGTGAACTTCACATTTTGCGTTATTTTGTTGCCCGCAGCGCTCGTTACTGTCACTTTCGCCGTGTAGGCTCCGGGGACTGTCCCCACTCCGAGAATCTCGCCTGTCGCTTGGTTGATGGACAGGCCCTTTGGAAGCCCCGTCGCCGAGAACACCGGGAGGGACAGGGACGACGCGCCGATCGACAGCGAGAACTTGGTGCCTGCCGTCGCCTTGGCGGGCGTGGTCGCGAGTTTCTTCGTAGCGGCATCGAACTTCAGGGCCGCCTTGTCG
>JAFRBA010000242.1 GCA_017405115.1 Kiritimatiellia bacterium | reverse complement strand
TACCTGCGCACCGCGTACAGCCTCTTGTCCTTGCCGTACGCGATGACGAACGTGTTTCGCGGCCTTTCGACCGCCAGTATCTCCCGTGGTCTCGCCACCTGCTGCCCCCTTTCATCTTTGCATAACACTATTATACCATTAAATTAGGTTATGCACTAGGGGGTAAATCGGAGAAAATGTCGATTCCGCGAAGGCTTGGCTTGCGAATTTCCTAGGGAATTCGCAAGCCTGACGCTGGCAGAATCGACACTCAAAAAACGCCAGAAAAGGATAAGCAGCAGAATAGCCGCCGGGAAGGCGGCTTTCGCATCAATTTCGCATAACCCTACAGGGTTGGGAAAGTTCTATTTCAATAAACGTCGCCAAGCACTGTCAGCGCGGGAACGGACCGACGAAGACGATCCGGTCGTAGTAGACGTTCGACTCCTTGAGCGTGCTGTTCTTGTCGTAGACGGGGCCCTCGAACTTGAGCGACACGTAGACGTCCCAGTCCTCGTCCATGCCCGGACGGAAGATCTGCGCACACGACTGCGAAAGCCGCCACGAATTGCCCATCCAGATGACGCAGTATCCCGATGGAATGCCGCACCTCCCCAGCTTGTAGAAGTGGAACTCGTTCGGCACGATGTCCTTGGCCGCAATCGGGCTGTTCAGGAGATACTTCTTTCCGATATTATCGTAGAAGCCAATCGAAAACGGCACGGAGTGACGAGCTTTGCGCTCTACGTACGCATAGCCCGCCGCCGCGTCCGGCATGTCGACCTTCTCGATGTTGATGTAGCCCGTCTGCGCGATGACCTGGGTGATCTTGTCCTCGGGGATGCCGTCGAAGATCGCCGGCAGAGGCTTCACGTTCAGTGTCGCCATGGTCCGCGCCGTCTTCAGCTGCTCGCCAAAACCCTTCATGACCTTCTTCTCGATATCCTCGGCCGACATGCGAGTGTCGCGCCGCGCGATAGCCTTCCTGCGCGTGTCCATCGCCCGGTCGAACACGCCATCGACTCCGTCTGCAAGCCCCGAGGTATGGCGCTCTACGTCCTTCCATTTGACGAGCGTCAGCATGTCGAGGCCGGCGCGCACCTCGCGCAGGCGCTGCACGTAGACAGGGTCGCCGCCGACCGCGCGCTCCATCGCGTCGAAGTCGCCCTGGAGCCTCACGATGTCCTTGGGCTTTATGTAGGCGTCTGGACGCGAGAGAAAAGTGAGGTAGTAGTCCATCGCCTTGACGTTTCTCTCGATGTACTCCTCGTAGGCAATGACCTGCGCGGACGCCGCGCCGTAGTAGAAGTCGCAGAACTCCTTGCGCAGCGCGCGCCAGTCGCGGTCGGGGAAGCGGAAGTGCTGCGTAAGCATCCAAGTCTGCAGGTCGGCGAAGTTGCAGCCAGCGTCCGTGCCGACGTCATGCTCGTGATACGAGCCCGTAAGCCCCGCGTCGATTCCGATCTTGACATCCGCCGCCGACCGCGCAAGGTTCGCAAAGACAGTCCTCGGCACGGTGTAGACTGCTGGATAGCTCCACGTCCAGACCTTGCAGATCTTCGTCCAGCCGCGCAGGTGCTCGAGCGACACGAGGTTGTTCGGATGGTCGAGCGGCTTGGAGAAGTCGTCGTCCAGCGGGGCGAAGACGACTGCGATGTTGTCCGGGAACGGGCGCTCCGTCTTCGGCGGCTTCTGCGTAGAATCGCGGTGATAGACGAGCGTATGGATCACGAGCTCCGGATACTTCGCCTTGGCGATCGGGGCGAGCTCGATGAGATAGTCGAAGAGCGGGCCTCCGTTCGAGTCGTACTTCTCAGCCATTGCACAGCACTCCGCACAATGGCACATGGGGCCGCCCGCGTCCTCCTGTGAGAGGTCGAGAAAGCCCTTCCCGCCCACCTTGCCCGCATGCGCCAGGAAGTTCTTCGTCAGTTCCTCCCGAAGCCCCTTGCTCGCAAAGCACAGCTGGCGAGCTTCGCGCTTGCCCTCCTTGCTTAGCGTATAGTACTCTGGATGGTTCTTGAAGTACTTGGCAGGAGGCATGTACTTGAAGAACGAATGGCAGTTCGGCCTGTTCTCCCGCATGCGAACCGGCATCTTGCCATTCAAGTCCTTGCGCACCACGTTCTCGAAGTTCCCCTCCTGCTGGTTGATGCGGTTGCGGAAGAGGAAGAGGTGGTTCTTGGAGTCTTTGTCGCGCTCTCCGCCGAACGTAAGCAGCATGCGGTAGTCGAGCTTCGGACGCTCGATCAGCGACAGGTCGCCGACCGTCAGCGTCGGGTGCTTCGGCACGAGGTTCTCGCCCATCACCGTGAACCATCGGCAGCCGATCACGCGCTCAAGGAACATGTAGACGCCGTACGCATGCCCCGCCTCGCCTGCGCCCCAGATGGCGAGAGTCCCGTCCTTCGTCACGACCGCGCTCGTCTCGACCTTGAACGGTCGCGGATATGCCGCCGAGACGATGGCGCGCGCCTTCTCTGTGCCCACCTCGATGGTCGGCCCCGTCGCCGCGGAGACAATCGGGAAGTCCGCACCCGTAGACTCTTTCAGGAACGTCTGCAGTTCTTCCGCCGCGAACTGCACCGGCGGCGGCGCAGCCTCGTCAACTACGATCTTGTAGTCCGTCTTGCCGTCCTCCGAGAGGCGGGTCTCGCCCGCGCCAGACACCCAGGCGACTGCCGATGCAATCGCCGCCAACAGGATTTGTCTCTTCATGATTTTCGGGTTGTTACCAAATGATGATGTGCATGCCGTGTTTCGATATGACGATGTTTCCGTCAACTATGCGCACGAAACGTCGCAGAGGAATTCCGCCTCGCGTCACCGACCACTTCTCGATGTTGGCAAAACCCGTACAGCATGCGTACGAGCCGGCGGACAGCGTCACCGTCGACGCCTCTGGTATATCCGGAACTTCCAGCGTGCCGGACTCGGCGAAGACAAACGCGCCTTCCAGCGTCCCTGCGCCTGCCACGCTTATGACGAGGTTGCTCACCGTCAGCGGCGTGCTGCCTTCATATTTCAGCGTCGCACCGTCAGCAACCGACAGCGAACGCAGGCTGGGAAGGTCGCACACCGTTGACTGCGTAGTCCGCGGCAGAGCGAACTTTGTATGCGCCGTGCTTTCTGGATAAGTGACATTGGCGACGGTGCTGCCGCTCAGCCAAAAGCGACTTGTTGTCGAATATTCAATGTTGTTGGTAGCGAAAAGCGAGTCCCAGTGTTGTCCGTCCGCCGAACCAAACACCTCCAGCGCCGTAGGCGTCCATCTTTGCATACCACCGAGGCAAATGTCCAAAGAGGCAATCTTGCCGACATCTTCGCTCTTTAGGCGCTGAACGAGCGAAATCCACGTGTCCGGTTTGTCGTACTGTGCGTACTTGGTGCCATTATTCCAATAATACGAAGCCGCGCGATATTTTTGAGAGGCTACGTTTGGAAAATACACCGTCTTGTCAGCCGCATACCAAGCATACGATAGGAAGCCATTTGAAAGCGGGGATACTTCTCCCGTCGGCGATGGCGCAATCTGTCCGGGCTGAAGCGTCTCGACAGTCCAACCTGCCGTGTTTATGTTTGTTGTCGTGCTCGCCCATTCACTCTGATAGGCATTCACTCGATTGCCGTTCGAGTCGTACAGACCAAACTCCTCGATCTCAAACCGACGAGAGTAGTTGGCCGACCAATCGGTTCCTGTTGTGATGACAAGATTCGAGTAGAGGTCAAGGGGCGAAGCCGCCGCCGTCTCCTTGACCGTCACCTTGAACCATTCGTACGGAGCGTTGTTGTAATTGATGAGCGTCGCCTTGCCCTGCGTAACAACTACGTCACCCGTAATGGCCACGTTTCCGTTCAAGACAAGATCGCCAGGACCATCCTTGGCGACCGAAAGCGCGCCAGACAATTCAGACACGAAATTGGTCTGATCGGCGGCACACTCGAACGTGATGACATTTTCCACTCCGCTATCCAGTCCCTTGATGCCCGACCAGTTAAGATACGGTGCGTTCGGGGCCTTCAGACGACCTTTGCCCTGCACGCCGATCGGACGCGTCGTTATCCCCTTCGCCGCAGTGCCGATGTAAGAAAGCGTACCCTCGCCTGTCGTCGGGCTCCCCAGGCGTATTGCGTATGGAACCGTAGCCAGCGTGTTTGTCGCGGCGCTCTTGTCTTCAAAAAGCTGATCGGCATAGCCAAGCGAGCAGCGCTGCCCAGCCTCGGCGAGCGAGACCGCCTCCAGCGTTCCTTCGTCCACTGCAAACACACCGCGCAGGCCTGCGATACTCGTATTGGAGTTTGTGATGTTTTCGTTGTCGAAACGCCAGATGCCGGTTCCGCGCTTCGTCACGAAAAATGACGGATAGTTAGGCCTGTTCTGAATCGGTCCGTTAACAACGTTCGCAATCGTGTTCGAGCCGGTGAAGATCAGACGTTGCTGGACGTTGTCTGTGTTCTCCCACCCCCACCAGTTGCTTGGCTGGAACCATACGCCGCCACGGGCACCGGCGTCAATGGCCAGAGGGGAGTTCTTGATCGCGAAGGCGGCTTTGACCACTTCGTCCTCCTCGTTCAGGAACCGAAGGCACCAGCCCCCATCTCGCGTATGGATGCCCCTGCTGCCAAACGAGCCCGCCCACGTACGGACGCCGATTACGCCAATGTTGTCATTCTCCTCGCTATAGCCGAGCCCAGTCAGAGCAGATACGCCAGAGTTGTCCGTGCCGGTCAGATATGTCGATTGCTTTATCTTGATATTCATTTTTCCTGAAAGAGTTCCCGAGAACTCGCCAGCTGGCAACCCGCCCCCTGATACATCGCTTATGTACACATCATATGCATTTCCCGTGTTCTCGGTGGTGAACGTGCCTGCCCCGGAAAGCGTCCCGACGAGATAGACCTGAAGCCCAGTGCCGTTGACGTTGTAGAACGTCGTATCCTGCGCAAGCTTGACGCTGCCAATATAGTAGCGGTAAACGTCCGAACGCTTTGGCTCCATGCGCACTCCGCCGCCGCGCACGTCAAACGACAGACAATAGCGATAGGAGGTCTTGTTGGGTGCCGTTCCGTAGATGCCAGAGGTCGGCAAGGTTCCGTTCTCGCCGTCGAACGACAGCACGCCGGCACCGTCCTTGATCAGCCAGTTGCCGTAGTACCCGTGCCCGCCGATGTCGCCGATTGCGCAGGTTACCGTCGCGTTTGTCGTCAGGTTGAGGTAGAGAGTAGAGCCGATATCGTACATGTTGATGCCGCCAATCGTGTTCAGGAAGGCCACGGTCGTGTCGTCCATGTAGAGTATTTGGCCTTTTTTCGTGACGATCCTGTCCTCGCTGCCCGGCATGGTAGTGTTGCCGCTCGCAGACTGAGTCAGTGAATAGCTTGCGGCGTTCCACCAGTCGTTGGAGGCGCCGACGAAGTAGTATTCCTTTGTCGCTGCGCCGGACGGCAGCAGCGCCGAGGCGATCAGACTCGACAGAACTAGCTTCTTCATTTGCATGACCTGCTCCTTAGTTTGCCGTGCCAGATATCTGAGCACATGACATTTTTGCATGTATTTTATCAAAACTAGAATCTGACGGCAATTCCACTTTAGTGGGGTGTCCCCAGCACGGGGAAAAATGGTATAATTCATACAACATGCATGTCTGTTCGACAGTCTTCCTTGCGTCGCTTGTTGTCACCAACATCTGCGACCGCGCTCTCTTCTGTGAACCAGACGCAAGATATTGCATCGAAGGTATGGTCTCCTTCGTAAAGGCCGGATTCAGCAGCCTCGTGGCCATCGAAAACGATCAAGGTGCATTGACTGTCTACAACGAAACGCGTACGCCATTCGTCCAGCCCAAGCCTGGCGACAGGGTCAGGATATGCGGGAGGACGGCAATAGCGTCGAATGGCACAATCCGCCGTAACTGCACGTTGATCGAGACAATCGGGCACGGCCCGGTGCCGAAGCCGACGCCCGCCACAGTGGAGCAACTAGCCGACGGAAAGATGGACGAGCGGTACGTCCGCTTCCGGGCCACGCTCCGCGACATCTTCGAGGATGAAATCGACCCGAACATCGTATATCTCGTTCTGCAGGATGGCGGCGACACGATTCTGAGCTACCAGCTTCATACGCAAGAATCCATGTCACGACTTGCGGCAATGGTCGGATCCGTCCTCGAGACAACAGGCGTCTGCTCGTATTTCTCAGGCGGGTTCCGCACTCTGTGCGGACGGCTGGTCGCGACCAACGGCCCCGAAGACTACCACATCGTCGAAAATGCGCCGTCCGACCCTTTCGACGTTCCGGGGATATGGGACCTCATGTCGCTCGAACCTTCGCGCATAGCGAGGAGCGGCCCTCGCCGTGCGACGGGAACAGTCATTGCGACTTGGGATGGGAACAGGGCGCTCGTCATGAACAACCGAAGCCAGCTTGTCGGCGTGGAGTTCGCCGACGGCAAGGTCCCTCCATGCGACACCATGGTTGACGTCGTTGGCCTGCCCGCATCAGACCTCTACCGCATCAACCTGTTGCGCGCGAAATGGCGCAACGCCCTCGGCAATCCGCTCCCCCACGAACTGCCGCACGACACGTCGGCCTCCTCGCTGCTGACGGATGCACGCGGCCGCTTCCGATACAGGGCGGACTGGCACGGCCGCACCATCCGGATCGAAGGCATCGTGAAAGCCAAGGCGTCCATGCCCGGGACGGACCGTCGTTTCTACGTCGAGAGCGATTCCTGCGTAATACCGGTTGACGTCACATCCACCCCCGAGGCAATTGACAAGATAGACGTCGGCTATGTCGTTTCGCTCACTGGAATATGCATCATGTCGACAAGCGCTTGGAGCCCGTATACCGCATTCCCCCAGATCAACGGCATGACGTTGGCAATACGGTCTGCAGACGACGTCGTGGTCGTCGCGAAGCCCCCGTGGTGGACGCCATCGCGTCTTCTGACCCTCCTCGGCTCGCTGCTGGCCGTGCTCGCAGGGTTCGGCGTCTGGAACTTGCAGCTCAGGAAGTCCGTCCGCAGGCGCGAAGGCGCACTCAAGCGTGAGATATTCGCACATGTCAACTCCGACATGAAGATGCGCGAGAGGAACAACCTTTCCATTGAACTGCACGACTCGCTGTCGCAGGGACTGACAGGCGTTTCCATGGAAATCGACACCGCCGCATGCATGATGGACGATCCCGCGGAGGCAAGGCGACACCTCGACCTGGCCGCGCGTTCGCTGAAATCCTGCCGCGAAGAACTAAAGACCTGCATCTACGACCTGAAGAACGATGCACTTGGCGAACGGACAATTGACGAGTCAATCCGTCGCACGCTTGCGCCAGTCGTCGGCAATGCGCGGCTGGCAGTCCGGTTCGAGGTTCCTCGCGAACTCGTCTCGGACAATATCGCGCACAACGTGCTTCGCATAATACGCGAACTAGTCACAAACGCCGTCAACCACGGTAAGGCGACCGAGATAAGGATCGCTGGCAGCGTCGACGCACATTTCCTTCACTTCTCGGTCACGGACAACGGCTGCGGCTTCGATCCGGAGTCCTGTCCGGGCGCGCAGCAGGGTCATTTCGGACGGCAGGGCATCCGCGAGCGCGTGAAACGCCTCGGCGGAACCGTAGAAACATCGAGCACGCCCGGCAATGGTGCAAAAGTGACCGTCACCATCGATCTAGGCATTCACGACGAGGAAGAACTTGGCCTATGGGAAAAATCAGAATCTTGATTGCTGACGACCATGCCATTGTAAGGACTGGTCTTACGTCGCTTTTGAGCACACAGAAGGACTTCGCAGTCGTCGGCGAGGCCGAAGACGGTGCCGAAACCGTTCAACTCGCGCTCAAGCTCAATCCAGATCTCATTGTCATGGACTACCTCATGCCACGGCTGGACGGTGCCGCCGCCACTGCGGCGATTCTCGACCAACGGCCAGGCATCCGCATTCTGATACTTACCAGCTACAGCGAAGCGGAAGGCATAGCCCGCGCACTCCGCTCCGGCGCCGCAGGAGCCCTTCTGAAGACGGACGGGAACGCGGCCCTCATCTCAGCCATCCGATGCGTCGCCGGCGGGCAGCAGCACATCTCGCCGGAAATCAAGCGCATTCTCAGCGAAAACCCGTCGACCACCGAACTGACCAGTCGCCAGATGCAGATACTGGACCTGATTGCACGGGGTCTCAAGAACCGCGACATAGCCGAGCTGCTTGGCATCCGCGAAGACAGCATCAAGAAGCACGCCAACATGATCTTCGCAAAGATCGGCGCCGCCAACCGGGCCGAAGCGGTGTCAATTGCCCTCCGCAAGCAAATGCTAAAGATTTGAAGCGGACAGACGCAGCTTGCGTATCACCGAGAACATCACGCTCGGATAGTCGGTGGAGAAACCGTCACAGCCTAGCTCGAACAGCTTGAAGTACACCTCCTCGGCCTCTCCGCCCTCGAACGGAATCGAACAGACCGGAATGCCGTTGGCGTGGAACTCCGCGATTATCTTCTTGAGGTACGACGCGCGCGGCACGAACGGCTCGTCGGCCTTCGGGTCGTAGTAGGTGTGCAGCGACACGGCCGACACGCCCTTGAAGCAGTTGCGGCGCATCTCCTCCATCTTCTTCTCGAAGTGCGCCTCGAAGCGCTCTATGTCCTTCGCAGTGTGCTTCGGCTTGGGCCAGGTTCCGATCCAGATCAGCGTCTTGCCGCCGTCAGTGGCCTTGTTCCAGTCGAGGGCCTTCTGGTAGTCCTGTCCAGTGTAGTAGACCTGGTCCAGCACTCCGGCTTCGCGGGCCTTCCCGGCGATGTACTCGGGGCCAGCGCCCTTTTCGTCCACAAAGCACAGCCATGTCGGATGCCCCTTCATCGCGGCGAACGTCGCCTCTATCGTGGGGATGCGGTGATGGCTGAAGTCTGCCGCGGCAGGGTTCAGCTCCTTGAGATAAGAGCCGACGTCAACGTCCTTGATCTCATCCCACGTCACATCTTCGGACACCTTCTTGTCCGCCATCTCCGCAGGGATGCCGCGCGCCGTGCGCTTCAGCGTATTGTCGTGGAGCATGATGCCCACGCCGTCCTTCGTCTTGCGGCAGTCGCATTCGAGCGCAGACCCGTTCTCCCAGCACCACTTGAAAGTCTCCAGGGTGTTGTCGGGCCTCTCAAGCTTGCCGCCGCCTCGGTGGACGTGGCTTAGATGCAGAAGCCCCGTACGCGGAGCCTCTAGCGCGCGGCGCACGACCTCGGCATGCGCCTTCTTGAGGACCTCTGGATTGTACTTCAACACCTTGCGGTCGTAGGTGAGGAGTCCGTTGATCTCGATTTCCACGTCGGTCGTCTGCGTGTAAACGGAGCCGCCAAGGCCCCATTCCGCAAGCTGCCCGAGCTTGTCCATGAGGCCGAGGTACGTCTTCTCGAGCCCTTCGCGCGTCTTCGTGTCATCGATGCCGCCATAACCCCAGTTCCCCTTTCCGCCCGGGCTCTCCTTCCAAAGGTGCCCTTCGACGGGATGGCCTAGCCCGCCGAACTCGCCGAGGAACGAAATCCGGCGGTCGTTGACGGCGAACATGGTGGGGCCGCGGTAGAGGTGCATGTCCACGGTGTCGGCGGCCTCGCACACGCCGACCGGCTTGTGCTGCGTAAGCACGCGATCATTCCACTTCCATCCCTTCGGCAGGAGATGGCCGCCTTCCCAGTCCCAGCATCCGCTGGGGGCGTTCACGAGTCGCGTCGGGTCGTGCCGTTTCGCGAAGTCGAGCATCGCGTGCGTCAGGAACTCGCCGGGCTGTGACCACCCTTCGTTGTAGGGATTCCACATCACTATCGACGCAAACGGCTGGAGGTCGTCCATCATTTCCTTCATCTCCTGCCGCTCCAGCCAGTAGCGCTTGACAGTGTCGGCCTTTACGGGGTCATAGGGGCATCCCGTGCCGCTCGGCAGGTCCTGTATGACGAGGATGCCAAGCCTGTCGCACATCGCGTAGTACTGCTGCGGCTCGACCTTGATGTGCTTGCGGAGCATGTTGAAGCCGCAGGCCTTCAGCACCTTCACGTCGTACTCCATCGCCTCCTCCGAAGGCGGCGTGAGAAGTCCGTCCGGCCACCAACCCTGGTCGAGCGTGCCGATCGGGAAATATGGCTTGTTGTTGAGGAAGAACCGCAAGACGCCCTTCGCGTCCTTCCGCTTCTCGATCTTGCGCATTCCGAACCGGCCCTTCACGACGTCCCTGCCGTACTTCGCGGTGAAGTCGTACAGCTTCGGGTTCTCGGGCGACCAGCACTCGAAGTCCTTCGGCATGTCTGTCGACACCTCGACTTCGCCGGCTCCCTCGACTTTGTCGAACTCGAATCGCACAGTGCCCTTGTCGATGTCGGTGAAGACCTTGTAGGACTTGATGTGCTTCTCGGGGACAGTCTCCATCCACACGGTCTGCCAGATGCCGGAGACGCGCGTGTAGAAGCAGCCCTTCGGCTTGAAGCTCTGCTTGCCGCGGGAGTTGACGAAGTCCTCGGTCGGGTCCCACACGCAGACGGTAAGGTCGTTTGCGCCCTTCTTCACGTAGTCGGTGATGTCGAGCGTGAACGGGTTCTGGCCGCCCTCGTGGGGGACGTCGGTCACCTCGTCGTGCCCGATGAACACCATTGTGCGGAAGTCGACGCCGCCGAAGTGCAGGAGAATCCTCTCGCCCGGCTTGGGGTCGCACTCGATCTTGCGCGTGTACCACAGGAACTCGTCCGGCTCAAGAAGCCGCCCGACTCCGGAGAGCGCGCTCTCTATCGGGAACGGAACGCGTATCTTGCCGTCCCACTTCTCGGGACGGGCGGGGGTGTTGGTTACGCTAGTCACGGCGTAGTCCCAGTCGCCGTTGAGGTTCGTCCAGCCCTCGCGCACCATCTGCGGACGAGGATAGCTTCGCCAGCAGTTCTCGCTCGTCACCCTCTCGCCCCATGTCGTGAGCATCTGACCCGCGTCTGCGCCGCACGCGGCGACGGCCGCCAGGGCGGCACACATCCGAAACGCAGAAAACAATCCCTTCACTTGGTTCCTCCTTTGTTTTAGTCGTAAAGCCTTGTAGTGCATCTCGCGGAATGTCCGTCCTGCGGCGGTCACGAGACCGCCGGAACCTTCAGCGACTCGCCGTCTTTCATCGCCGACAAATGGGCATATACGCCTGCAATCGTCGTGTCAAGCGCCGTCACGACGTCAACGCAGGGCTTGTGGTCCTTGAGCAGAATCGCGCGAATGAAGTCTTCAGTAAGATAACCGTGGCTGCCGCCATGCCCGCCTTCCGGCATCCCGGGAGGCAGTTGCGGACGGGCAAGGTCCATGGCCTTCACCTCGTCGTCGAACCAGCCTTTGTAGCCGCCCTTCTCCGGCACGTAGCAGCCCTTCTGCCCCCAAATGCGCCCGGCCTCCGCCACAAATCCAGGAGTGTCCCACGCAACCAGCATGCGCGCAGTGGAACCATCCTCGCAACGGAACATCGCGTATTCGCTGCCATACGGATTGTCATAGCGGTTGCCCTTTGCGTAGGCCCACTTGAGCGAGGGCACGCCGCGGCACGAGACCTCGACGAACCGCTTGTGCGTCACGCATGTGTAGAACCCGTTGGAGTGGGTCGGATAGTACTGGGGCGGAAGCCCGATGCGCCAGCCTTTGTAGCTGTTGTTCGTGTTGAATTTCGTTATGTCGTTGCTGCCGGGATGAAAATACTCGCCCTCTGTGTATGTTATGGCGCCGAGCTTCCCGGCCTCGTAGAGACGCCGCATCGCGTAGCACGACTCCCTGAAGGCGGAGGTCTCGTTCATCTGGTAGACCTTGCCGCTGCGCTTTACCGCGTCAAGCAGTTTCGGCACGAACTCAAGCTGTTCCCTGCCGAGGAACGCCGGCACTGCGCTGACGACATGCAGCCCATGCTCCAGCGCGCTGATTGCAAGCGACACATGGCTCGCGGCGTCGGTGGCTATGTACACCGCATCAAGGCCGTCTTCCGCCGCGTGGCGGATCATCTCCTCGCAGCTTGGATACGTCTTCTGCGCCTTGACCCGCTCCTGCAGAAGCTTGCATTTCTCCGGCACAATGTCGGTACAGGCGACGACCTCGACATTTGGATGGTTCTGGAAGCCAAAGGCAGAGCCAAAGCTGCACACGCCCTCGCCAGCAATGCCGACGCGCACCTTGCGGTCGCTGAACGGCTCCCACTTGCGGCTCGAGATCTTGCCTGAGCCCTTTTCGTCAAGGCCAAATATCTTGCCGTTGGGATCCGGATCGGCCGCCTTAGTACCGGACGCCGCAAAAAAGGCAAGCGACCCTCCAAGAAAACTCTTGCGCGAAAGATTCATGACTTCTATCCTCCCTTTGAGAAACACATGCGTGAGGAGACTTCCGCCTCCATCTGCCGCTAGTATACCATTTATCTGCCGCATCGGCAATGATGAAAGGACAAGATCGCGAACCGGCGCCGTCAAATCAGCGCCAGAATCGCGAGGATGATGCCGCAGAGGCCCTCGCCGGCGACGAGCCCCGCCGAAAACAGAGTCCCCGTCTCTTCAACCTTCGCAGCCCCTTCGCCCCGCATGCGAGACATCCCCCAGCGGACAAGTCCGCCTGCGAACATCGTCACGCTAAGCCCGACCGGAAGGTACATGCCGATCGCGACAGGCATCACCGGCACGCGCAGGAGCGCGAGGACCGCAAGGGCGATCAGCGTAATTGAAAGAATTTCGGGGATCGCGAACTCGGCGGGACGCTCCTCCGCCCACAGGTACAGCGCCGGCAAGGTGAATATCGCGCCGGCCGCAAGCGACTCGCCTGCGCTGCCTATCGTCTGCACCATGTTGTTCTCGAGAATGGAGTCGCGCCGCAGGACAAACCGCAGCACTCCCATCGATATCACCGCCGCGGGGACCGAAGCCGAGACCGTAAGCCCGACGCGAAGCCCGAGATAGGCGTTGGCCGCACCGAACACTACGGCAAGGATCACGCCCAGGACGAGCGCCGTGAAGGTCAGTTCCTTCTTCCCGCTGGAATCACACATCGGCGACGGCTCCGGGCTAGAGGCCCTGCGCTTGAATGCGCGCCGCCGGCTCTATCGTCATCCTGTCCACGTCCGGCATCCAGGCGGATGCATTGCACAGGCGAAGCGAGTGTACCCCCGCGGCAATGCGCAGCCGGACGGAAACCTGCGAAATCTTGCCGCCCGTCGCAGGCGTCGCGACGCGCATCGGCGCGCCGCCGTCGACGGAGAGGTCGAACACACGGTCGTCAGGCGAGGAGCATTCGAACGCGAGGACGTATTCTTCCGCCGCGTCCACCTTCACCTCCGGCCAGACGAGGTCGTTCGTCGCGCGGTTGCCAAGGTAGCGGACAATGACGCCGCCGGACGCATCGGCGCGCTGGTCCGGGAAGGCCGTTCCGGCCTTGGCCGCATCGGAAAGCTCCTGGTAGTCGGTGAGGAATGCGGTCTCCGCCTCGTAGACCCTGCGCGCAACGCGACGCTCGGCGTCGAAGCGGTAGAACTTCGAGGCATGCGGCGCCACCTTCACGGAGACGCATCCCTCGAAGCGCCCGACGTCCGCCATCTCCACGAGGTCGAACGCGTCGACCGCGCCGCCGAGGTCGAGGTCGTCTGCGCGCACGGTGAACTCGTGCTCCGCGTCGGAGCCGTTGTAGAGCGCGACGTACCGCGTGGCACCAAAGCGCTCGCATGCGTCCTTTACAAGTATGTACGCATCCCCTTCGCGCCTTGCGACATACGCCTGGCGGCCAAGGTCGTTCTGGTTGACGGCGAGCAGGTACGGGTTGGTGATGAGCGCCTTTGTGGACGCTGGGATCGTGCGCACGTCGCACCCGATCAGCAGCGGCGACGAGAGCATGCACCACATACCGAAGTGCGTCGTCTCCTCGTCAGGCGTAAGGCCCGTGTCGCCGTGCTTGCCGAAGACCGTCTTCATCTGCCCGACGAGCTGGCCGACCTCGAGCATGTCCATGTCGTTGTAGTGGCCGGGCTTCGCGTATGCGCTCAGGTAAAGGTTCTCGCCGATGAGCTTCTTCACGGACTTCCAGTTGGCGCGGATGTCCCCCGTCGTGCGCCAGGACTCCGCGATGTCCGCCGCCCACGTGCCGGGGAACGCCCAGCGGCAGAGGTTGAGCCGCACGTCCTTCCTCCCCGTCGCCTTGATTGCGTTCGCGATTTCCGTGTAGCGGGCCTTCTCGTTGAGCTTCAGCCTGCCCGCGCCGCAGTAGTCGACCTTGATGAAGTCGAATCCGAGGTCGTTGAAGTGGAGCTTGCAGTCCGCCGCGTCGTGCCCGTATAGTCCGCCGCCGACGCCGCCCTTGTCCTTGCCGCCCGGGCCGCCTCCCCACATGCTGCCGCAAGTGTCGGCACCGGCGTCAGAGTAGATGCCCGCCTTGAGTCCGAGCGCGTGGATGCCGTCGACAACAGGCTTCATGCCGTTCGGGAAGCGCTCCGGATGGAACCTGAGGATGCCGTCCTCGCCGTGCCCCCAGAAGAACCCGTCGTCGATGTTGACGTAGGTGTAGCCCGCTGCCTTCAGGCCGTTCGTCGCCATCGCGCGGGCGGTGTCGAGGATGATCGCCTCCGATATGTCCACGCCGAACGTGTTCCAGCTAGACCACCCCATGAGCGGGCGCAGCTTCACGTCGCGCGCCGGCGGGATCTTCGCCGCGTCCAGCAGCCTCGCCGCGCGCGCGGCGACGGCGTCGCGATCGGCGCCTTCGAGCCGCGAGAGGTTGACATACGCCTTGTTCCCCGCAAGGTCGATGCGGATTCGCTTGTCGCACTTCGGGCATTCGCGGAACTCGACTCTCGAATCCGCCGCGCCTGCGCATGCGGACACCGCGCAGGCAAACAGCAACGCACTTGTCGCTTTCATTGAAACGTCAACCTCCTATTTGACTTGAGAACGCCTTCCTTGCGAATTCGTCGAGCTGGCCGGTCAGCGTAAGGAAGTCAAGAGACATGTAGCGGTCGCGCATGTATATCGTCTTGCGGGCATCGGCGAGCGACGCCTCCACCGTCGAACCGATCTCCTCCGGCGTCGCTGGCGCGCCGACGACCCTGAGCCTGCGCTCTATTTCCGCCGCCGGCACGAGCTGCTCCGCAAGCCTCGCCCTGATCTGGGGCCAGCGGGCCTTGAAGCCCTCGAGCCTTGCCTTCGTCGTATCGCGGTCGGCGAACTTGGCGCGGACGGCCTTTACGCCGAGGTCGGGGAACTTCGTCCCCGCAAACACAGACGCCCCGATCCGCTCCTGCTCCTCAAGAGGCTTCCAGTTCTCCAGGCATGCCTCCACGTCGAGACGCGAATAGTCGAACGCAAGGATCTGCTCGTAGACGCGGCACATGAAGAGGGTGAACACGCCGACCTGTATCCCGTGCGGGACGATGTCGCCCTTGAAAGTGTGGTCGCGCATCTCGAGCAGGTGGCTGAACAGGTGCTCGGCGCCGGACGCCGGACGCGAGCTCTGCATGTCCTGCATGGCGAAGCCGCCGAGCATAAGCCCCTCGACAAAGCGGGTCATGGGCTCGGTCTTCATGGCCGCGACTCCCTCCGGGTCGCCGATGGCGGCCTTGAGCCCGTCCTGCACCGTGTGCCAGGACGAATCGTGCCATTCCGCCGCGCCGAGCTCGTAGGCGAGGATCCAGTCCGCGCCCGCCGGCACTTTCGCCATCAGGTCGGCAAAGCCGCTCGCCGCCATCCACTTCGGCGCGGTGCGCATCACGTCGAGGTCCGCGACAATCGCGCGCGGCGCAGGGCACGGATACGTCTGCTTCGCGCCTTCGGGGCTCCTAAGCGCAGCGCCAAAGCTTGAATAGCCGTCCACGCTCGCGGCGGTGCCGACGGTGAGGTATGGGATCTCCAGCTCTCCAGAAGCGCGTTTCGTCAAGTCGTTAACCACGCCGCTGCCGACGGCAACGGGAACGATCCTGCGGCCGTCCCTCTCCACGCCCGCCGCCTTGATCGCCTCTCGCACCTCGTCCACATACCTGTAGTCGGCGTGGAACGTCTTGCCGCCCGGCTCTATGACATGCTCCGCGACTTCGACGCCGTTCGCGCGAAGCATCTCCGCCACGCGCTCGCCGGCCGCCGCGCGCGTGCGCGGGTCTTCCACGACGATGGCCCGGTCTGCCCCGGGGAAAAAATCCCTGAAAAACGTGACGGTGTCGCCCAGGACGCCGTCGCCTATTCGGCACGCCTTTGTGTCAGTTGCGCGCTTGAGCGCGTTCTCGATCATTTCCGACATTGTTGCTTGTCCTTCTTTCTTCTTGAGAGCCACGTATATTATAGCAAATCCTTGCGCATCCGCATCCCGCCGTGAACGCGAACAGCGAAATGAACGCCTTCACAAAAACAGCTCCGCGAAATGTGCAGTGTCCGATCATGCCATATGGTCGGGGCGGCGGGATTTGAACCCACGACAACCTGCGCCCAAGGCAGGTGCGCTACCAGACTGCGCTACGCCCCGTGAGACTTGCGCATATTATATAAAATTTTGCGTCAGTAATGCAATGCCAAATCTGCCGAATCGAATTAATCTGAGAGGCGTGTTCATTGACAGTTGGGCAGTGTCACGGACTTCACGACGGCCTGCGCCATCGCGGACGGCTTGCGAACGAAGACAAACGAATTGCCCTCTGGCACCAGAATCTCCGCGACCGGCATGCCGGCACCCGTGAGCACAATTCGTCCGTCGGCAGGACGAGGCACTCTCGTCGCAAAGACCTTCTTCGGAAGCCCCGTCCAGTTCCGCAGGTCCGCCTGCGTGACCGACGCGGCCCACGCCGCCGCCGCAAGCTGCGAAGACTTGAGCGCAATGCGCGTGTAGTTGTCGTTGCAGTTGTCCGCCACTACGCCAAGCGCGACCTGCACGCCGACCTTCGCGACTGTACGCGAGATTTCGCGCACAAGCGCCCCGCGGAAGTACACGTCAAACTCGGTCTTCAGCAGCTTGTCGACGTCCTGCAGTTCGCCAAGCGGCATGACCTGTCCGCCAGCCATCGCCTCATAGGAGGCGTGGGCCGCGTCGCGATACCGCAGATACGGCAGAGCCATGCCCGCATAGAGAACATACCTGCCAAGGAACGGGATTATCACCGTCGGCAGGTCCAGCCGCCATTCCTCTCGCACCGGGCACATTCCGTCTTCCACGTATATCCAGACCTGGTTCTGCGGCCGGCCGCCGGCCCTCACCGACGCGAGGTCGGCCGCGACGAGCGTGTTGGCGGGGTCGATCTCCGCGAGCTCCTTCAGGAACGCCTCGGAATCACCGTCGCCGGAGACCCAGCGGAAGGCCCCTGTCACATGCTGGACATAGCGGTTGAGCCAATCCTTCCTGGCAAGCGCCTCGGTGTTGCCGTCCGATGCCATGTCAAAGCCGCACTTGGACTGGACCTGCGAGCAGAAGTCGGCGTTCGAGAACGCCGACTGCACTGCCTGCGACGACTTCTCGGCGTCGGCGCCTCCTGCAGATGCCGAACCGCCCTCCTTCTTGGCGTAGGCGTCAGCCGACTTCTTCAGTTCCTCGCTCGCCTCGGCGATCTCCTTTTTCCGCTCCCAGAGCCAGTTGTCCTGATGCTGGGCCGCCCTGTTCAGCTCGGTCCGGGCGGCAGTGGCATCACCGCTGCGCAGGTAATCCACAGCCTTGTAGAAACACGTGAAGATGCGATCCTCCCCTCCGCCGGAATACGGGAACGCCCTGTCGTTGGAGACCATCGCGAGCGCATCCGTGGAGCCCTGCTTGAACACGCTCGTCTGGTCGTTGCGGATGAAGACGTCCTCCGCCTTGTCGAACTGCCTGACCGCCGCCTCGAAATCGTTCAGCAGGTAGCGCGATCCGCCGGCGTGGAGACGCCACAGGAGCTCGTCAACGCCGCCGTCATCGGCCTTCCCCTCGATTTCGGCCACGGGCGCGGCATAGTCGCCGGAGACCATCGCCTTTTCGTAGTCCATGAGGATGTCCTTGTTCGTGCGGCATCCGCCGAGGATGGCCGCAGACACGGCCGCAAGCAGGGGGCAGAGGGGAAGGATTCGCGTTCTCATGGTCAGAACCCTACGTTGACGCCCTGTGTCGGCGCGGGAGCAGGCGGAGGAGCGGCAGCCGCGGCAGCCGCGGCAGCGGCCTCTGCGGCGGCCTTGAGCTTGGCCTGATACCGCTCAAAGCCCGCAGGGTCGATCTTCGCCTGTATGATCGCCGCCACGTTCGCGGCGGTCCACTCCGTGGAGCCGGAAGTGAATATCTCCGGCGTGCCGTAGAAGTTGCGGGAGTCGACGCGGACGATGCCGGTGGCAACGATCTCGGTCGTAGGCGCATACACGCAGCGGAAGCGAACTTCGGCGAACTGCGCCGACACTGGCGGCAGAGGCAGCCCGGTGACGTAGTCCGTGCCGGGCGACGCGACGTCGGAGAACATGACTTCGGCGACGACGAGGTAGTCCGTCGCCAGCTTCTTCGAGAGCCTGCAGACGTCGTTGGGGCTCGCGTTGGGGTCGTTTACTATGCGGTCCAGTTCGCGGTCTATCTCGGGACCGAACGACCGGTCGAGGGTGCGGAAGCTTCCCGTCTGGACGAGCTGCAGGCTCATGTGGTCGACGAGCGTGTCAAGCCAGCCGCGCGCCGATATCTGGTTGCCCCAGATGCTGACGAACTGCGACTTCGTGATGAACGGCGCGACGGCGATGCGGGGCTTCTTCGCCGGGAACACATTGGGGGAAGGCGCCGGACGGACGGACACCTCGTCAGTCTTGGGGGGCGCGGGCGGCATCGGCGGCTCCGGACCGTCTGCGTTCTCGTAGAATCGTAGCACGTCCTTCGTCTTCGCCTTGCCCGAGACGAGCTTCGCCGTAGACGTGTTCTTGCCGCAATCGGTCACTTCGCAGACGCCGACGGTCTTCTCCTTGTACACAGTTTCGCCGGTGTCGTCGTCGACGATGGCCTTGCGCCTGCGCACCTCGTACTGCTCTCCGACCTCGAGGAAGTCGGCGCCGTAGCTGAGCGTCAGCTCCCCTTCATCCTCGTCGGCGTCCATTATGTACATCGGGTAGTCGCGCATGAGTATCGCGAGGGCGACGCGCTTGACGACGTAGACGAGCATGTCCTTCGGCGTCAGGCAGTAGGCGACGACCCGCAGCGTCTCGGCCTCGTACGGCTGCTGCGTCCTGAGGTCGTTGGCGCGGATCGACACCGTGGCTATGTACTCTGCCTTGGCCTCGCCGCCTATGGTGCGAGACTTGCCGCTCTGCAGTATCTGCACGATCTCGCCGCTCATGGCATAGCCCGCCGGGATGAGGTCGGCCCTGCCTCCAAAACCCTCCTCACGCGCAGCCGTGTCGTACATGTCGCGGTCGAGGCACTTGTACTTTTTCGCCTGCACGAGCTTCGTGAGGAGAAGCTTGTCGATGCCCTCGAAGGCCAGCGGATTCACGCCGGCCTGATACGTGATCTTGTCGAGGACGAGCCACTTCGGCGCCTTAGGCGCGGACGAGGCGGACAGCGCCGCCAGCGCCGCAAGCGCAATCGACAGGAAAGCCCTCATCACTTGTCCTCCGCTTCCGGCTTCTTGAAGACCAGCTTCACCGTCTTCTCGGAATCCCCTTCGTCGAACTCAAGGAGCCGGCGGACGGCCTTGCACTCGTCGAGCGTGGCAACCAGCGCGTGCTCGACCTTGAGGACGCGGACCTCGTCGGCGGCGTCGACGGTCTTGCCGTCGATCTTGACGGTGGCGTCGTCCGCGTCAAGGCCCTTCGGAGCCTTGATCTTGAACGAGAGCCTGCAGGTGAAGAACTCGAGCAACTTGTCGGCAATCTGCTCGCAGGCCTTCTCCACGAGCTTGCGCTGCGGGTCGGAGACCTCGCTCTTGACGACGCTGTTCACCTTCGACGACCACTCGCTCGTGCCCTTGAAGGCGAAGAGAACGTTGCCCTGAAGGTCGCGGACCTTGCCGACGTACGGCTGCGTGTACGTGGTCATCTTGACCTTCGTGCCCTTTCCGTTCACGGTGATCGTGCGGGAATCCTCCTCGCGATCGCCTATGGCGGCAGTCAGTATGCACGTCGCGCCCGCAAGCGCGGACGAGTTGTCGCCGCTGAGGCCCTGCTCGACAAGGTTCATGTCGGCGTTCGACCGGTCTACGACCTGAATCAGCGAGCCCTTCTCGGACAGCGCCGCCTGCAGGTAGTCCTTGGCAAGCGGCGTGTAGCGCTGGGAGACGTCTGTCAGCACCTTCGTGCGGAGCGACGACAGCGTCATCCTGTCGCGCTCGTTCTGGCTGCGAATCTGGTTCGCGTCGTGGATGTACTCCATCTTGTGCGTGTTCCAGTTCGCTCGTATGATGTAGTTGTGGACCTCGGGCACCTGGATTTTCTCGCCCTGGTCGAGCGTCGGCGGCTTCTCGAGGTTGTTCTGCGGCTGCAGCTGCTCGCCGAGCCACTTGTCGACCTGCACCATAGACTCGATGGTGCCGAAGCCTGCTATCATGAGCCGGAGCTTCTTGGGGCCGGCCTTGGCCACGGCCTCCTGCGCCTCGGTGAGTTCCTCGGCTGCTGTCGCGCCGCCTGCCATGACCGCCGCGCACGCGGCGATGGCCATAAGTCCAATTGTCTTCATGTATGTTGCCTTTCCTTTTTGCAGTCAAGTGTCAGTTAAGCACGTTAGTCTTGTCCACGGCCTTCTGCAGCGGCACGCGCTTCTGCCAGAAGTCGAGCTTCGTGGCCACGTCCGTAAGACGCAGGATGAGCGAGGTCTCCTTGTAGAAGTTGCCGTTGTCGCGGCGCACGTTCTGTTCGCGCAGCTTGCCGTTCAGGATGAACTCGGGAGGCACTGGGGCGGAACCCGTCTGGGCGGCGACGTTCTCGTTGTAGACGATGAACTGGCCGCCTTCGCCATCCCAGCCCATCAACGACTCCTCGAACATGATCTTGAGCGAATCCGCGAGGTATCCGGCCTGCGAGCCGCGTGCCGTCGTGTCGACGGTGAACGGCTTCACGTTGACGACGCGGCGCTTGCCAGGCTTGGCGTAGCGCATCGACGCCATGTTGATGCCCTGCACGGCCTTCATGACGACGATCTTGAGGTCGGCCTCGGCGAATCCGGACGTGACTTCGGTGTCTTCGCCGTCGACGATGCGCCTGGTCTGCTCGGTCATGCAGCCCGACATCGCAAGCACCGCCACTGCGACGGCAACGAATTTTAGACTTTTCATTTTCTTCTTCCTTTCTTCTTGTTGACGTGAGACGACAGGCTCGAGACGAGAGCCGTCAGAACCCAATGTTGATTATCGGGAAACACTTCAGGCCCGTGCGGTTGAAGTTGAGCCCGCCGATCTGCACGCCGTGCAGGTCTTCCGCAAAGTTGACGAACGCGATCTGCAGGCCGTACGCGCTGCCGCGCACGATGTTTACGGCGCCGACCTGGATTCCGCCCATCGTCTCCCCGACGACGTTGCCGCAGAGGTTCGCCGCAATGCCGCCGAAGCTGTGCGTCACGGACGAGAACGCGCCGGCGTCAATGCCGTAGGTGTTGGCGTACGCGCCCCAGCCCAGGTTCAGGCGCAGCCCGTAGACGCTGCTCTCGTCGTTGGGGATCGTCCACGGCAAGATCGTGCCGCCGATGGCGAGATCCCATCCGCGCCAGCCAAATTCGTTGCCGTTGCCGCGCGTCACGAACGTTACGTCGTTCGCGCCCGCTCCCGTGGCGCGGTCGTTTGCGATGCCCTTGCCGGCCTCGAACCGCGCCGCATGGGCGCTTGCGCAGAGCGCGACCGCGAAGCCCGCGATCAATGATGTCTTCGCTAAGTTCATCTTTCCTCTCCTTTCATGCGTTTGAAACTTCGGATTCCCTTACCTAACGCTTTTACGAGCGTAGAAGCGCATGTCTGCGGCGGCAGGGGTGGGAGCAACCGCCTTCAGCCCGCATATTTCGTAGGGCTGAAGCATGCGGGCGTTCCATGTCGAGACGACCGAGTCTATCTCCACACCTTCGGCGTCGAGCCACTGCACCTTCCAGTCGACCGCTAGAGGATAGTCGCAGTTGTTCACGAGGTTGGCCTGAAGCGTCAGGTGGCCGACCTTGCCCTTCGTGCACCGGACGTCGGTAACCACCATGTGGCTGTAGAGGTCCGGAGCAATGGTTATGCGCGTGTCCATGGGCGGCACGGCCACGTTCTGCGGCGGGGCTATGCACCCTGCCAGGGCGCAGACTGCGGCGGCAAGCGCCGCCGACATCAGTTTCTTCATGTTGGGAACTCTCCTTTCCTTACCTCGGTTACGTATGACGAAAAAGCGCCGCGCACGACCGTCGCGAGGTCGGCGTATTTCTTCACAAAGGACGGAACGCGCTCGTTCAGGCCGAGGAGGTCGTGCATGACGAGCCACTGGGCGTCGCAGACAGGCCCGGCGCCGATGCCGATCGTGACGACCTTCAGCGCTGCGGTTATCTCTGCCGCCAGCTCGGACGGAATGCACTCGAGGGTAACCGCGAAAGCGCCCGCCTCCTCGACGGCCTTCGCGTCGGCAAGCACCTTCTCGGCCGCCTCCCGCGTCTTGCCCTGCTTCTTGAACCCGCCGTATTCGTTGACGCTCTGGGGCGTCATCCCGACATGCGCCAAGACCGGTATCCCCATCGCGACAAGTCGCCTGATGAGACCGCAGACGGACACCCCGCCCTCGAGCTTCACGGCCTCTGCGCCGGCCCTGATGATAGCGACCGCGTTCCTGACGGCCTCGTCGTCGCCGCACTGGTAAGAGCCGAACGGCATGTCGCCGACCACCATCGCGTCCTTGACGGCGCGCGACACGGCGCCTACGGCCGCAAGAGTGTCGGACATCTCGACAGGAAGCGTCGTCTCGTACCCGAGCATGTTCATGCCAAGCGAATCGCCGACGAGGACGATCGGCACGCCAGCCTCGTCGGCCAGACGCGCAAAGCACGCGTCATAGGCGGTACAGCAACCGAGCTTCTCGCGCCCCTTTGCCGCCCGTACAGTCGCTACATTCCACTTTTTCATGCCTAGTGCAGGGAGATTATACCAAAAAAACCATCACCTGAGGGAAAGAACCAGAACATTCTCGTCCGCGTCGCCCCCGCCGTCTGACACGAGAACGAGCGTGCGCCTGCCGTCCGGCAGAGTCGGTCCCTGGCATATTCCCTCGTAGTTTGCGAACATGGTGTTCTCGTCCCACAGCATGCGCTTGTTCGCCGTCTTCGACGGAGACGTCAAGTCGACCTCGTATAGACGCCCGCGAAGCGTCGGCAGAAGCACGTCCTTCCGGCTCATCTCCCGCTCCAGCACAAGCAGCCTGCCGTCGTCGAGGACGCACATCGCCGAGACGCCCGAGATTGCCATGCCGTTGTACGGAGTGCCCTCGACCGGGTCTGTCGGATAGCGAAGCTGCCGCGACGGACGCCATATGTCTGCCGAGTCCTTGCGGACAAACTCCTGGATGCGCACGATGCCGCCATTCTCGCGGCTAGCGGCGGCCCCGTCGCACTCGAGGGTGTCCTCGTTCGCCGCATACATCCTAAGGCCGTCCGGCGAGATGGCCAACGCCTCCAGCGACCGGTTCTTTCTGACGTTCTTCACGTAGACGTCTGGCACCGCAGCCTTGGCCACCATCGCCCCCGACGACGAATTGTACGCGCGGATCGACGTGTCGTGCTCGTCGGACACCCAGACCCAGCGAGTCAGCGGATCGTAGGCGCACCCCTCGAGATCAACGCGCGAGTCAAGGTGCACGCTCCTCAGGACGGTGAACGTCCCATCCGACCCGTCGTCCGCAATGCATATCTCGACTTCGTACAGGAGCCCCTTGCGGTCGTTTACGCAATAGTACCGGTTTCCGCCTATCCGCGTGATGTCGGAAAGACCTTCCGGGCCCTTCTCGCGGGAGAACTCGCAGAGGTCCTCAACTTCCGGCGCAGCGTCGGTCGGGACCGTGGCGCAGCCTGCGGCGGCAAGCGCCCCGATGAAAAATGCAAGTTGTCGCATGCCCATGTCGGTCTTTTCCCTATCTTTGATCTTCGCCGCAGAAGCGCGGTATGTGAATTATACCATACTTTGGGCGCCGCATCCCTCATTTCACGGTCTTGGTTCCCTGCAAACGCCCCTGCGCGTCTCGGTACGTGGTCTTCCCGTAGCGGTCGGTAGTAGCCGTGCCCTGAAGCCTCCCCTGTGCGTCGCGCCAAGTCGTCTTGCCGTAGTTGTCCGTGGTCATAGTGCCCTGAGTGCGCCCCATTGAGTCGCGCCAAGTCGTCTTGCCGTAGTTGTCCGTGGTCATCGTGCCCTGGAGGCGCCCCATCGAGTCGCGGTAGGTCGTCTTGCCGTACCGATCGGTCGTCTTCGTGCCCTGGAGGCGCCCCATCGAGTCGCGGTAGGTCGTCTTGCCGTAGTTGTCAGTGGTCATCGTGCCCTGCACGCGCCCCTGCGCATTGCGCCAGACCGTCTTCGTGTCGGCCCTGCATACGATGGCCGCCGCCACCGCAAAGACTGCAACTGCAATGTTCTTCATTGTGACCTCCTTGTTTTTGTGGTTACATTGCGTTAGGAACCCATGCCAGGCAAAACTGACAAAAAATCCGCCGGGAACTTGCGGGTGTCGCACTTCGTCACTTCGCAGGGCCTGGCCGACCTCCCGGCGAAGCGCCCAAGCAGACCTCCAAGGTGCCGACAAACTTGGGACGGCCATCCTTAGCGAACGTGGTGCCTGTGCGGTCGGGATGTCCGAAGGCTGCCGGGTAGTGGTCGTCCGTCAGTATGTTGGTCGCGTCGCGCACATGGCCGGAGGCCGCGCGAACCGCCACGGGCACGAGCCTGCCGGAACGGCCGACGCAGGAGATGTAGTCGACAGTCTCCATCTGACGCCCGAGGTCCAGCTGCACCGCCCTTATGGGCCACGGCTCCGAGGCTGTCGCCGCGACGGCAAGCGAGCAAGTCGCCAATCCAAGCACGAGTCTTCTCATTGTTGCTCCTTTCCCCTCAGTGTTCCTTGTCGCAAAATACATCCACTTCACCTCCCGGAGAGAACCGCATGGCTCCCCTCTCCGCCTGCGAGGACGTCGGCCTCCGTGAAGCGGGACGTCAGTATCTCAAGGTCCTCCGTGCGGTTGCGGTCGTAGATCACCATTACCGAGCCGTCGGGCATTTCGCAACCGTCCGAGTATGACACGCCCCTGCGCCCGTCAAGGAGAAGCCCCCCCTCCCAGGTCTCCCCGCCGTCGCGCGAGAGTATCGCCGTGAGCCGCTGCCTGTCGGTGAACACGTTCCTGGGGCCGTTCTTGACCATCACCAGGTTGCCGCTCCTGAGCTTCGTCACGAAGACGCGAGAGGAGCACTGCGGCACCTTGGAGTTAACCGCCGTCGTCCACGTCCTGCCGCCGTCCCTGGACACGGACTCCATCAGGCCGTTGATTCCGTGGTGGCCTGCGGTGCGAATCCAGGTCTTGAGCGTGCCGTCGGCCAGCTCCACGACGTTTTGCTCGTCGAATGTGCGAGCCTCGACGGGCACGGTAGCCCCGCCCAAGTAGGAGAACGTCCTGCCGTTGTCGCGCGACTCGAAGAAGAGCGACGAGGGGTCCGCGAACCAATGCGCGACAGGCAGCAGCCAGCTTCCGTCCCTGCGGGCTATCGGCTTGCACATCATCACGCCCTTGGCGATCTTGAACGGATCCGGCAGCGCCGCGGCGTCAGGCTCCCTCTCCGCGTCGAGGTAGACGCCGAAGAGCATGTCGGACGACGGGTCGGCGCCGCACCCGGACCACCGCTGGAGCCCGAACGCATAGATGCCGGCGACGCGCTCGGACCATGTCCATAGCAGGCGGTTGTCGGGCGTGACCCATATCTCCGGGTCGAAGGCCCGCCTGAGGCCGGTGAGGTCGGGGTCGGCGATCAACACCTCCTTCCACGTCCTGCCGTCGTCCGCCGAAGTGGCGAGGACTGCGAAGTTGTCGGCCGTCTCGCAGCCGTTGACGTTTGCGTACCATGTCGCCCACAGGCGCCCGCCCTTCGAGACCGCTATCGACGGTATGCCCTGATGCCTGCGGCGCGGAAGAGCGTGGTAGTCGTCAGGCGCAGAGAGGCACTTCGTCCAGACCGTGTCGCGCCGTCGCGCGGCGAACGCGTCCAGGTTCATCTTCTTTGGCCTGTCTTCGGTTCCCGCAAGCTCAAGAACAACCTTGTCGCCCTTCTTCAGCTCAACGTCCTGCGCGGCGACGATGCCGAGCGACCTGGTGCCCACCGTGCGCCCGGACGCGATCTCCCTCCCGTTGAGGAGGAGCCGGCCCGTGAAGAGCGAGTCGTCTACGGCCATTATCTCGCCCGTTATGTCGTACCTGCCGTCGCCCGGGCACGTCCAGTTGTATCTCTTTTTCTTCGTCGCGGAGACTTCCTGTGTCCATCCGTCCATCCAGTAGGAGCGGACAACCCACGCCGGGTTCGGCTCGGACCGCACGAACGGCGCGGGCATCTCCATGTCGCGCGGCATGTTCCAGTCGAGCAAAAAGGAGATCACGAACGTGCAGCTCCACGAGAAGTGGGACGCCCCGCACGGCAGGCCGGTGCGCGAGTTGTAGGTCTCGTAGATCGCCGAGGGGTCGTTGCGGACCCATTCGAGGAGCGCCTTCCTGCCGCGGTCCGCCACGTCCTGGTGCCCGTAGAACGCAAGCCCCTTAAGCGCCATGTACGCGACGTTCAGCCAGGTGCGCCCGCGCCAGTACCCCATGGGGTCGAACTTCGGGTCGTCGTACGATACGCTCGGCCACCCCGGCTCCATGCGCGGCGCCTGCCTCGCCATGGCGTCGGCGCGGTCCTGCGAGGCGGAGCCTATGAGAAGAGGCATGTACGACGCCGGCGTGAGCGAGCGGTTGAACACGCCCGTCACGAAGTTGCGGTCGTAGTAGCACCGGTCCCGCGCGTCCCAGAGATGCTCCTCGATCGCCCGCTCCAGCGCGGCGCCGCGCTCCGACCACACCTTCATGTCCTCCTTCTCGCCGAGTTCGTCGGCGAAGTCCCGCAGGGCGCGGTAGGCGAGCACGAGGTATGCGTTGAGGACGATGGCGAGCACATGCCATGCGTCGCCGTCCCAGCGCGGCGAATCGTCCCAGCCGGACTCGTACCCCGCGTGGATGCGCCGCCTGTCGTCGGGTTCGTCGGCGCGGCCGTCGTAGTGGTAGAGGCCGTACTTCGCGTTCAGCCTGTTCCTGCGCCACCACCCTTCGTTCCTCTTCAGCGACGAATACGCCTCCCGTAGGAACTCGCGGTCCGGCGCCGTCTTGTGCAGTTGCCACATCGCCCAGCCGAAGACGGGGGGCTTCGAGTTCGAGAACGACGGCGCGAACTGTATGCCGTCGCCCTCCGTCCACGAATCCGGATAGCAGCCGTCTTCGTTCTGGAGAAGCATCCACAGCCGCATCTGGTCGCGCGCGAGCTCCGGATCCCACCGGCGCGTCGCCATCATCACGAAGGCTGAATCCCAGTTCCAGACGCCCTTGAACCATGCCGACGAGGGATTGACTGCGCGAAGCGGCGCCCACGGCGGGTCGTTGACGTAAATCTTCTGCTGGCAGGTCTTGCCGAGCGCGTTCCACTCGAAGGTGCGCACGGCGCGGTCGAGCAGCGAATAGTCGTCGTGGGACATCTTGCCGTAGTAGCGGCGCAGGAAGGCCTCGCAGGGCACGGGAGACTTCTTGAACACGCAGTGCGGACCGTCGAAGCTGCGCCGCCCGCGCTCCGGCGCCTTCGGGTGCATGTCGTCGAAGAACATGTCTTCCGTCAGCGTCACGTCGGTCGTGGCGCGTATGTCGTCGGCCCCGGGACCGAACTTCACGACGTAGCGGCCCTTCGCCGCCTTGTCCTTGCCGAGCGTCCTGTCGAACTCCGCGAACTGGATGTAGTCGAGGTTTATCACGGCCTGGGCCCTGGACTTCGCCCTGACGAACACCCTGGTGCCTCCGCGAAGCCCAAGGTCCCTCTCTCCGCCCGGAGCGTCGCGATATGTCACATACGCGTTCACTGTCGCGCGCCCGTCCCTGTCGGACGTGTTCTCTATCCTCACATTGGCGACGGGGTAATGGGTTCCCGGAGCGTAGACATGCCGTCCGTCGGGCGACCATGCGCGCGGGCAGGAGTAGACGGCGTCCGCCGGCGCGAGGTCAGGCGCCGTTCCACCGGACGGGTCGGGGTACCATGTGAAGCTCGCGTACGCTGCTGCGACAATCAGACTAGCGGCGATCATTGACGCTCCTTTCCTGAAGGCACTTTGAAACCATTGAAAACCTCAGCGTCCAAGTCTTTCCCATGTCGCGTATTATACCACAACTCGGGTCGTGGCGCCGATCATTTGCCGCCGGCTGTCATCTCGAAAACAAGCTCGCCTCCGCGCATGATGTCGGAATGTCGTATCTTCCAGCTTGTGACAGGCTTGCCGTTCAGCGTCACGGACTTCACGTACTTGTTTTCCCTCGACAGGTTCTTCGCGAGAATGGTGAAGGTGTTGCGGCCGACGTAAAGCGTCGCCTTCTCCACCTGCGGCGCGCCGATGACGTATTCGCCTCCGCAGGGGTTGAACGGATAGAACCCCATCGCGCTGAAAAGACACCATGCGCTCATCTGCCCGCAGTCGTCGTTGCCGCAGAGTCCGTCCGGCTTCGGGAGATAGAACTTGTCAAACACCTCGCGTATGCGCTCGGCGGCTTTCTCCGGCCGCCCCGCAAGCGGATAGAAGTATATCACGTGGTGGCTCGGCTCGTTGCCGTGGACGTACTGTCCGATGAGGCCGGTGACGTCGAGCACCTCGCCCATTCCGTCCGTCTTGGTCGGCGCGAGGAAGAGGGAGTCCAGCCGTTTCACGAAGGCGTCGCGCCCGCCCATTGCAGCAATTAGGCCATCGGGGTTCTGCATAACGTGCCAGGTGTACTGGAACGCATTGCCCTCCGTGAAATCATTGGCGCGCCCCGCGCCATGCCCAAGCGCGTACGGGTCGTACGGCTCCCGCCAGCTGCCCTTGGAATCCCTGCCGCGAACAAGGCCGATGGAGGGGTCGAAGACGTTCCGCCAGTTCTCCGATCGCTTGAAGAAGAACTCCGCGTCTGCTTTCAGGCTTTCATCCCGTTCCACGTTCCCTGTTCCCCGTTCCCCTAGCTTCTGCGCCATCAAGCCCGCGCACCAGTCGTCGTAGGCGCATTCCATCGTACGGCTCACGCTCTCGCCCTTGACGATGTCGAACGGATAGTAGCCGTACTTGTCGAGCAAGTCCCAGCCCTCCTTCATGCGTCCCCGGTGCGGCTTCGTCAGCGTATCCTTGATTTGCGCATAGGCATTAAGCCAGTATTGGCGTCTGTCTTCCTTTAGCCGTGTAGCACATGTAGGATTTGCAAGATTGCTTTCGCTACTTGGAGTTTTGGAGTTTTGGAGATTTTCCACTTTTCCACAATTCCACAATTCCACTTTTCCACTTTTCCACAATTCCACATTCTCACACTCTTTCAGGAACCAGTCTACGATGACGGGAATGGAATGCGTTCCTATCATGCACTGGTTGTCCTTGCCCCACAACGTCCATATCGGCAGATACCCCGTGCGCCGCCCCTGCTCCAGCATCGAATCGACGAACTCCGCCGCCTTGTCCGGCGCGAGAACCGTGTAGAGCGGATGCGCCGCGCGGAAGGTGTCCCATGTCGAAAAAGTCGAATAGAACGGCCTGCCGCCAACGTCCGCAATGTTGTTTGGCTGGATGAAGAGATGGTATAGCGATGTATACCAGTTCTTCTTCTGTTCGTCCGAGCCTTCGATTGTCGCCCTTCCCAGAACCTCGTTCCACTTCGCCTTCGCCGCGCACTTCACGGCGTCGAAGTCCCATCCTGGAACCTCTGCGCCGAGATTGCGCCGCGCCGCCGCAACGTCGCCCTCGGCGGAAAGCGCGACTTTGAGAAACAGACACCCCGGGGCCGCATCAAGGTCGAAGTCGAACACATACTGCGGCGCGACCTGTCCCTCGGCCTTTGGAAGCTCCTCGACAGCCACGAACCCTTGGCTGAACTCGACAGCGAAGGCATAGTCGCGCTCGACCCATTGGCGGCGATGGTTGCGGCCGGAGAGTCCGGTCTTGCCGGACATGGCAACTTCGCTCTTCGTTATCTCCAGTCGCGGGTCGCGGCCTGTTATGCCATACGCGCAGTCTACAAGCAGATGTATCTTCCCCGTCCCCGTTATCCTGTATATCGCCGAGTGCTCTGCGGCGGCGATTTCAACCTTTATACCGCCATCCAGCGTCACGGCGCAGTACCCTGGCTCCGCAACCTCGGAAAGTTTTTTGACAGGACTGATTGATTGTGGAATTCCACAATGCCTAAACGGCAGGATTCTTATATCCCCCAATTCGGGGCATCCCGTGCCGTTCACGTGCGTCTGGGTGAACCCGCAGATCGTCTTGTCTTCGTAGCGGTAGCCGCCGCAGTAGTGCCAGGAGCCGTTGCCCGTGTCCGGCCCGGCCTGAACCAGCCCGAACGGGACGCAGGCGGCAGGGAACGTATGCCCCGTGGCGCTCGTGCCGATGAACGGATCAACCCACCTGGAAAGGTCTTCGGGGACGGAGGCCCCTTCAGCCCCCTGCGCGGCCAACGCTGCTGCAAGAATCATTCCGCATGTCTTTCTCATCTGCGTAGTACTCCTTTTTTTGTCGTCAAGTGTTAGCTGTCATAACGTGAAAGATCAAACCTTTAGAAACACGCCCTTGCGGTACAGGAACCAGAGGACGAGCCAGCACGCAGCCAGATGGCCCGCGGCGACCAGAACCGCAGACAACTCAGCCGGCAGCAGGCCCGCAACGCCGCCGACAAAGAACTTCGACACGGAATCGAAGTCGACGATGCGCTGAAGCAGATACACCGTGATGGCGTTCATCCCGACTACGCGGAAGAAGAACGTCCAGCGCCGCCACAGCTTCACGTCAACGATCCAGTAGAACACTGCGAAGAGCGCAAGCGAATACGAACCCGCAACAAGTACGAACGTCGAAGTCCAGAGCTTCTTGTTTATCGGCATCCAGTTCGCCCATACAAGCCCGACGACGAGAAGGATCGCGGCAGCGGCTAGCATGGCGAGCGTCTTAGCGCCTCCATTCCACGCTCCCCGTTCCCCCTTCCCCGTGCCCCAGTCCCCGGGCCTCGTTCCCCGGTCCCCGTTCCATCG
>JAFRBA010000241.1 GCA_017405115.1 Kiritimatiellia bacterium | reverse complement strand
GCGTCCAGCGCGGCGACCATCTCGGGCGTCGCGCCTTTCTGCGGACCGAACACCGCGCTCGCGCCGTTGGGCCCGCACAGCGGGTTCGTCACGTCGCAGGCGATGCGGAAGGAAAGGCCGGAGACGTCGGCGTATGCGTCGGCGTCTGGCGATTCGATGCGCGAGATGTCGGCGAGCCCGGCCCCGCCGCGCTGTATGTCCTTGCCGGAGGCGTCCAAGAGCCGCCATCCGAGGGCCTGCAGCATGCCCGCGCCGCCGTCATTCGTGGCGCTGCCGCCGATGCCCATGACGATGCGCTTCGCGCCGTTCGCGGCGGCGTCGCGGATCATCTCCCCGACTCCGTACGTCGTCGTGCGCAGCGGATTGCGCGCCGCGCCCGAGACGAGCGTGATTCCGGCGGCCTGCGCCATTTCCATGACCGCGGTGCCGCCGGGGAGAAGTCCGTAGCGCGCTTCCGTCGGGCGTCCGTCTGGCCCCGTCACCTCCGCCGCGCGGAACTCGCCGCCCATGCCGGCGACGAGCGCGTCGACCGTTCCCTCCCCGCCGTCTGCCAGCGGGCTCACGATGCACTCCGCGTCGGGAAAGACGCGTTTCACCCCCTTGGCAGCCGCGTTGCCGGCCTCGACCGAGCTTAGGCTGCCCTTGAACGAGTCAATCGCTATCACGACTTTCATTCTGCACCTCCGATGATTACATGCGCTTCGCCCGCGTAGACCTTAGTTCCGCCGACGTCCAGCGAGCCGTCGGCCTGGATTCCGCCGCAGACTCCCGCGGTTGGCTCCGCGTCGTCGTCGGTCTGCGACACGGCCAGCGCCTTGCCCTTAAGGGCGTCGAGCGCGGCGATTTCCGGATATGCGGCGCTGAATCCCCGCTCGCTCCAGATGCCGTGCCACTTGCCGAGCTCGCCGAGGATCGCGTTTCGCACCTGCGTCGTCTTCATCTGCCACCCCGTCGCCTCGAGAACGGACGTCGCGCGCCCGTGCAGATCGTCCGGCCATACCCGCTGGCGCACGTTCACGCCGATGCCGACGATGACGCAGTCCCCGTGGCGCTCGCAGAGGATGCCGGCGATCTTCTTTCCGTCCACAAGGACGTCGTTCGGCCATTTGATCGCAATCCGTCCGCGCAGCAACTTTCCGACCGACGAGTCGCTGCGGGTGCGCAGGTTCGAAAGGCCTTTCGCCACGGCAAGCCCCGCGACAAGCGGCAGTGTGGCGACAGCTTCGGGAGTCTGCCCGTCGACGGGCAGCACAACGCTCATGAGGAGGTTCGTGCCCTCCGGAGATTCCCACTTGTGGTCGAGGCGTCCGCGCCCCGCCGTCTGGAAGTCTGCGGTGAAGACGTCATGCGGACCGCCTGCGCGCGCGTCGAGGTTCGTCGACTCCGTTTCGCGCTTGTGGTGGATTTTCCACCGCAGCTTCGAGAACTCGCATCCGCAGTAGGACTGCCGGTAGAGGCCGAGCTCCATCGCGCGCTTGACCGAGTAGTCGTAGCCGCCGTGCGCCTTGAAGTCACACGCGGCGAAGTGCGGCTTGGCCGACGAATCCCATGGATTGTACCTTACGCCCGTCACAGCCTCTTCCGCGTCGCATGCCGCCGCGAAGACCATCGCGCTCACCTTGTGTGGCGAAACCGTGAGAGAAGTGGTGAACGCGTCGAAGCCGTGGGCCTTGGCGTATTCCGCCGCCTTCCCGAGGTTGTAGCGGAAGCACCTGGCGCAGCGCTCGCCTTTCTCGGGTTCGTGCTCGTAGCCCGCGGCGACTTCGCGCAGCCATTCCTCGTGGTCGTAGGGAAGGGCAGCGATGGGCACGCCTTCAACGGACGCAAGCTTCTCAGCCTCGCGGAGGCGCTTTTCGAACTCTTCGCGCGTGTCGATGTTCGAGTTGGCGAAGAGAAGCGACACGTCGCCGCCGGCGCCCTTGAGCGCCGGCACGCAGGCGCTCGCGCACGGCCCGCAGCACACATGGAGAAGGATTCGTCCCACTTGTTGCCCGCAGCAATTGAACTAGCTGTATTATACCACAAAATCGCGTGGGTGCGCCGCGCTTGATTCCATCGCGGCGGTTTTGCTATAATTCGCCGTGTTCTGACCAGCGATGGGCGGAGCAGTCGATCTTTGACATACCGCTCGGTTGTAAGCCGGGCGGGCCGGTCGCCACGAAGGTAAGGAAGAAGTAAGAAGGAAAAAAGAAGAAGTGCGGACTCCTTCAGACTTCTACATTCTTTTACATTGACTTCGGAGAGCGACAGATAGCCGCCGAGCACGCGGGTGTGTGCCAACGACGGAACTTACGCAACAAAGCGTAATGTGGTTTCCGGGAAAGCCGGAAATTAGAGGCGAAATTCGATTGTGCGCACGTGTGGGCAATGCTGTCCACGCGGCGCACTTTCTGATAGGCTTTTTCCGGTGGCTCTCGTGAGATGTAATTTCGGGAGCGCGCTGTTTTCTTTTGCCGCGGCGCGCCCACGACAGCGTAGCGGCAAAAGGAGTAATGGTGACAGTGTCATAAGGATAGGATAAGAAACAAATGACGAACAGGATAAAAAAGACTGGTTTCAGCATGGCCCTGTTGCTGGCGATGGCTTCCAGTGCGACCGCCAGGACTTTTGACTTCAAGGCACTGGGAACGAAGGGAAGCAGTACCGGCGGGGCGTATTGGTACAGCGATGTCGAGAAAAAGAAAAGTGCATTTTTCCAGGTCAAGGTTGGTTCGGCGGGGAAACTTGACGACAAGAGCAAAATGGAAATTCGGGCGGCGACCATTTTCAAGAATGCTCAAGACAAGAAGACGGGTGTCAATGACGTGGCAACTTTTAGCTTCGAGCCTGTCAATGGCATGAAGCCGCTTTTTTTTGTTGTTGCCACAGGCTCGGCGCGATCGCGAACCGACAGATTCTGGGTTGATGGCAATCGTTCGTATGGCTGGCAGGTCGCTGGGGTTGTCATAGAGATTTGGCAATCGGGCAAGATGGTTAAGCATTGGACAAATGTGCCGGGAAACGGCGGCAAAGTTCGGCTGACGGAGAATGTGGAGCAACTTTTTGTCTTCACCGATGGTCGGGATAGGAATTGGCATGGTTCTGGTGCAGAATTCGACAATGCAACCGAAATTTTCTCTGTCAACCAAAAAGGCGAAAAGGTTGACATAGAGGATCTATTGAAAGAGTGCGCTGAGCCGGAGGATGACAAAAAGACCAACGAATCAGCAGCCGGACAGAAAAGTGGCGCCGAGAAAGATGCGCCGAAAAAGGGTAACAATGAAGATGTCTCTGATGGGGAGTTTGTCTTGAAGTCGTTCTGTGGATTTGAATTTGGTTCTCAGAAACCGGCATTCAGTGGGCGCAACAATAGTCGGGAAGTCACTTTGAGAAGGCCGTTTCGGAACTATACGCGTGCGCGGCTTGAATATGGTGCGAATTCCGGGCAACTTCAGGCTGTGCGCCTTTATTCCAACCAGCGCTTCGATTCTGATATTGAACGAACGGAAGCCGCTGCCGCTGCTGCTGCGGTGTTCGAGAAGAAATACGGCATCGTTATGGAGGATTGCGGTAGCAGCTTTCATTTTTCCGATGCCCGACATGACATTTGGATTTACGCGACGAACATAGATGTGCGTCGGCGTGACCTACAGGAGAAGGATGAGAATCTCCGTAAAGCCATTCGAGAAGCGACTAAGCGTCAGATAAAGGCGGGGGGCGGTTCTGATGATGGTTCGGACGTTCTATAGACGAACAATATTTGCCTCTTCGTGGAAATGCGGGACGGCGTGACTGTTGTGACGTAGGAACCCGTCTTGAACACCAATGGCGTAATTCGCACCTACAAAGTCTACGGCAGCGAGACGCTGGAGAACGGCGGCAGTTGGCAATACCCGACCAACTCGCTCCACAGATTCTTCATGGTGATGGTCGAGATGCCGTAGAAGAATGCCAAACGCGTGAAGACGAAGTGACACTAGCGTGCTGACCCACAATTTGCAAATTGTGGGCCGGCCCTGTTTATTACGCCTTGCAGTACGCCGCGCCGCGGCAGGGCGGGTTCACAGTTTGCAAACCATGAACCTGTTCTCAAGGTCCAGCAAGGCGGCCTTGTTGTGGATGCCGCCGCCGTAGCCGGTGATTGCGCCATGTGCGCCCATCACCCGGTGGCAGGGGATTATTATGCAGATCGGATTCCAGCCGACCGCGCCGCCGACCGCCTGCGCGGACATTCTTGCCACGCCACGCCGCCTTGCGATTTTCGACGCGATTTCGCCGTAGGTAGTCGTCTCGCCGTACGGAATCTCGAGCATCTCGCGCACAACCTCCCTGCGGAACGGCGTCGCGCCTATGACTCGGTACGGCGGGCTGAAGTCCGGCAGCTGTCCGCTGAAATATGCGTCAAGCCAGCGGCGGGTGTCGTGGAATGCGCGGATGTCGGGGGCGGGGGCAATGCCGCCATCGCTGTCAGCAGCACTCCTTGCCGCACCGCGTCCGCCTTCAAACCACAGGCCGGTCAGCACCTCGCCGTCAGACTCCATGACAAGGTCGTCAAAGCCATCCGGCGTCTTGTAGCCGCATCTGAAAATCATCTCACCCCCGCCAAGCCGCGCGAGCGCTCAGCTCCTTTGCCGCATAGTATATCATATTACTATGGAACACGCATAATGCGTCGGGAGATTTGGTATAATATCCGCCAAACATTGAGTTGCGTCATGTGCTCAGGATTGCAAGGAAAATTTCGCCGGCAGGAACAGGCAAGACCGCGAGAACGGAGGATGGGACAATGACGAAAGTCGTGAAGGGGACGCGTAGAGCCCTGGATGCGGGCGGACGCATTGGGCGTACCGCAGACTACCAGTCCGGGCCGGAGCGGAAGGTCGTGTCTCTTGAACCCGACGGCGTGCCGTGCGTGCCCCTTCTCGGATTTGACGACTTCCGCAGTCACGTCAAGGCCTCCCCTCTGCATTCGCACGCGGACTGCATCGAGATATCGTACTGCGCGAGGGGCGACCTGGTGTTCGAACTGGGCGGAGTCGAATATCCTTTCCGGCCCGGAAACGTATTCGTCTCGCTCCCGGGCGAAAAGCACCGACTGTCGACTTGGCCTCATGGAATAAGCAAGTACTGGGTGCTGCTCCGCGTCGTTAGGAAGGGGTTCCCCGGTCTGCGCCTGCCGAGCAAGGAGACGAAATGGCTCATGGACGAATTCCGGCATCTCCCGCGCCGGATGTTCGAGGACGTGTCTGGCGTGCGTGAAACGTTTCGTCGCCTGTTTCGGCTATACGAGACGGACGGCATGACTGCGGCAGAACGCTCCTTTCGAATACGAGCGGCTGCCACCGACCTTGCGCTGGCTATTGTCGATTCCGCGAAGGCGCCTTTGCGAGTGCATCCCGACCTCAAGCTCAGGGCAGTCGCGGAGGAGATGCGCGGCAGTCCCGAAATGCGCTTCGACCTGTCGCGCAAGGCCGAGGAATGCGGAATGTCGAGATCGTCTTTCGAGATCCGGTTCAAGAAATCCTTCGGATACTCTCCCCGCGCCTATCTGGTCCGCTGCCGCATGGACGCGGCGAAGCGTTTGCTCGCCGTCGGGAAGAGCGTGGGCTACGTGGCGAACTTTCTCGGATATGGCGCCGCCCGGCATTTTTCCGAGCGCTTCAAGGCCATCACTGGCAAGACTCCGCGCGAGGCCAGGGAAATTCTGCGGCAAACGCATTAAAGTCGACGATCCCCGCTGTGGCGGAGCGTTCGAGAAAGTCCGTCAAATCGTGGATATGATATTGCGGACTTATGCATTGTCGGAAAATGGTAGAATACAGCCATTCAGAAAACAGGAGGCTTGTCAATGAGAATGATGAGGATCGCATCGATGTCCATGGCGAAGAAGGCGGCCGCAGTCTTGATTTTGGCGGCAGCATCCGCCGCATTCGTGCCGTCTGCCGGCTCGGCGGAGCCGTACAGCCTGTTCGTGGATGGCTGGCCGGCGGAGAACCAGAAGTCCGAGTCGGCATCCCCTGGATGCGATCTCGCCACTGCGACGGTGGCGTCGGCTTCCGGCGCAAATGCGCTGGAGGCTCGCAGCCGCACCAGTGCCGTAGCCGCCGGAACGAGCCTGAAGTCATTCCCGCCTGAGGGCTGCTTCATCATTGTTCGCTGAAAACGACAACAACGAAAGGAATACGACGATGACGATGAACAAGACGACGAAGGTGCTCTGCGCCATTTCCGTCCTCGTGTCCGCGGCGGCAGCCATGGCAAACGTGCCTGTTGCATCCGATGCGACGATGTCGCAGGACATGCTCACCCGCACAGTCACCATCAAGTACAAGCTTTCCGCAGACGCCGTTGTGACAATAGACGTCCAGACGAACGCCACGGCCAACGCGGCGGCAGACGCGGCCGGCTGGACCTCCATTGGCGGCGAGAACATCCAGGGCTTCACGGGCGCGGCGTTCCGCAAGGTGCTTGCTTCCGAAGCAGACGGCGAAGGCTGGCTCGTGGCAACGTGGCACCCGGACCTCTCTTGGCCGGGCCAGAAGATTACCGAGAACCGCGCGAGGGCGGTCGTCACGGCATGGGCGCTGGACAACACCCCCGACTACATGGTCGTCGACATCTCCGCGGCCGCACAGCCCGGCGACGTCGCGTACTATCCCGGAGTCGAGTGGCTGCCCGGCGGTCTGCTCTCCAACTGGGACTACCGCGAGAACAAGATCGTCATGCGCAAGATAATGGCGAAGAACGTCAAGTGGACGATGGGAAGCGTCGGGGAAGAGGGGCGGGAGGCGGCGAAAGAGGCGACGCACACTGTGCAGCTCACAAACAACTACTACATCGGCGTATTCGAGGTCACCCAGACGCAGTGGGCGCAGATATACGGCACGTATCCCGCGTATTTCTCCGACGTCTCCATGCGCGCACATCGTCCCGTGGAGTTCGTCTCTTACAACCAGATCCGCCGTGGCGCCGACAAAAGCACGGTTTCCAACGGAGAATGGCCGGACGCGCCGGCAGAGGCATCATTTCTCGGCCAGCTATACAACAGGACCGGAATACGCTTCGATCTGCCGAGCGAAGCACAGTGGGAATTTGCGTGCCGCGCCGGGAATGGCGAGGGTCTTTGGGGCAATGGTTCGGCTTACGTGAACAAGACGACGGATGTGAATTGTCCGGGCCGCACCAGGGCAAACATCGAAAATCCGGATGTGACCTCGCCCGGCACGGCAGGTACGACGAATCAGTCGACAACAGTGTGCGGAAGCTATGCGCCGAATTCATGGGGTCTATACGATATGCACGGCAATGTATGGGAGTGGTGTCTTGACGCATCTGCGGCGTTCGCCGACATCTCGTCGCTTACAGGGCGCGTCAACGTCGCCGTCGGGGACAACACCGCAAAGCGTATTCGCCGTGGCGGGGCATGGGTCAACTATCCGTATCTTGGGCGCTCGGCCACGCGCTACGACTCGGTGCCAAGCACGACCGACAACGCCATCGGCTTCCGCCTTGCCTGCCAGGCTGGACTGAAGTAGAGGGGGCGGCTCAGATGAAAAGGCATCTTGCGCTTGTTCTTCTGTGCGGCGCGGCTTTGCCCGCGTCCGCCGCCGAGCCGCCGGTTTCGTACATCCCCACGCGCGACCAGCCCAGGGCGGAGATGATCTGGACTCGGCCCATCTGCGTAGAGACGAACCGCTATGTCGGCTGGCCGACGGTGGCGACGCTGCGCAACGGCGAAGTTCTCGCCGTGTTTTCGGGCGACCGTGACTATCACGTCTGCCCGTGGGGCAAAGTGCAGCTCATCCGATCCAAGGACGGTGGCGAGACGTGGAGCGAGCCTCGGACGATCGCCAACGGGCCTATCGACGACCGCGACGCCGGGATCGTCGAATTGCCGGACGGAGAACTGCTGGTCGTGTATTTCACGTCCGTCGCGTACCGCACGAAGAAGCTGCTCGAGACCAAATGGGAGCCGCATACGCGTCAGTACTGGATGGTTCGGCACGACGAGAAGATCCCGGAGGAAGTGCGCAAGGCGGCGCTTGGCAACTTCTGCGTCCGCTCCAGGGACGGCGGCAAGACGTGGTCCAGGCCGGAAAAGATGTCCATGAAAGGGCAGACCCCGCACGGGCCGATTCTGCTGAGGGACGGCTCGCTTTTCCAGATCGGGAAGGTGGACAAGCCGCCGACTCCTACGTTCATGTCGATACCGCAGAAGGATCGCACCGGCATCACTGCGGAGCGCTCTACCGACGGAGGCCGTACGTGGGAGCTCCTCTGCCAGAACATAGCGGCGCCGACGGACGACCCCGAGCGGCAGGTCTACTGCGAGCCGCATGTGGCCGAACTCGCCGACGGCACGCTCATCGCGCTGGTACGGTATCACGGGCCAGGTGGGTGCATGAGGCAGGCGACGTCGAAGGACGGCGGCCGCACGTGGACGCGCATGCGCGATTCCGGGCTCAAGGGGCTTCCACCGCATCTTCTGCAGTTGAAGGGCGGGAAAGTGCTTGCCGTATACGGACGTCGCGTCGCAGACCCCGGATTCGGCGAGTTTGCGGCAATCTCTGGCGACGCCGGCAAGACCTGGGACGTCGCGAACGAAATCTGCCTTGCGCCGAGCCACAACGGAGATCTCGGATATCCGTCTACCTGCGTGCTGCCCGACGGAACTCTACTTACGGTTTATTACCAGCAGCAGCGTCCGGCGCACGGCGAAAGGCCGTGCATCATGGCCACGAAGTGGAGGCTGAAACACTGAGCTGAAAGATGAATTGCAGCCGGCGCAACTTCATCTGGAACACTGGCGCGTTGTGCATCGCCGGCGCCACGACCGGATGCGCGACAGAGCCCTCGCGCGCCGCGGCGCGTCCGACGCGCGGCGTCGTCGTGAGGGCCAGGGACCTCGAAGGCTCGTTCGACTGGCCGAGGCTTGCGCACGAGTCGGGACTCACGACCGTTGCCACGCACATCGGCCCGGAGGACGTAATGCCGTTCATCAGGAGCGAACGAGGCAGGAGGTTTCTCGACGAATGCTCGCGCCGCGGACTGGAGGTTGAACACGAGCTGCATGCGATGGACTATCTGCTGCCGCGTGAATTGTTCTCGAGGGAGCCGGAGCTCTTTCGCATGGATGCCAACGGCAGGCGCACGCCAAAGTACAATTGCTGCGTGTCGAATCCCAGAGCGCTTGAGATAGTCGCATCGCGCGCGGTCGAAGTCGCGAAGGTGTGCCGTCCGACCACGGGGCGCTACTTTTTCTGGTTGTCTGACAACGGCAATCTCTGCAATTGCCCGAAATGCCGGGCCATGAGCGGCGCGGATCAGGCGATCGCCGTGGAGAACGCGATCGTGCGCGCGCTCCGCGCCGAGATTGACTCCCGCGCCACGCTTGCCCATCTCGCATACCAGGTCACGATGGAGACGCCGACACAGAAGCCTCATCCGGGGATTTTCCTCGAATACGCGCCGATTCGCCGTTGGAGGGAGGGGGACACGGTCGACAGGAAGGATCTGACGCCTGGAAGCCGATTCGTTTCGCGTCTCGTTGAGCTGCTGAAGGTGTTCCCCGTGGAAACCGCGCAGGTGCTGGAGTACTGGATCGACGCCTCCCTGTTCTGCGGATGGAAGAAGCCGCTCGTGCGCATTCCGTGGGATGCGGAGCGAACGCGGGCCGACGTCATGGCCTACAGGAGGCTGGGCATCCGTCATGTCACGTCGTTCGCCGTGGACGTCAGCGACGACTATCTGTCCGCGTTCGGCCCAAGCTCAGTAGAAGTCGTGCGCGAATATGGGAGCATACTGGCGGAGGAGCTTGCGTGATGTCCGCGTCCGTTCTGGCTCCTGCCGCGAAGCGGTTTGCCGTGACTCAGAACGGGGATCAGAAGAAAGGAGAACCAAATGAAAGGACTCGGCAGTGAAGAGCTGTCATTCATCCGGGAACACAGGCTTCCAGTCCCGGCGGGACCGGAATTCGACGGGATGTCCGGTGCGTTCGCCGCGCTGTGGACTCCGTTCCGCGGCGACGGAAGCGTCGACGAGGCCGCGCTCGAGGAAGAAATCGAGTGGTGCCTTTGCAACGGGATCTCGGGATTCTACCTGACGGGCGGCACTGGCGAGGGGCTGGAGCTCTCAGAAGGTGAGCGTAGGCTCGTCATGGAGAGGGCGGCCAAGGCCAATGCCGGGCGCGGCAGGCTCATCGCCCAGATAGGATGCATGGCGACACGTGACGCCGTAGCTCTCGCCAAGCATGCCGAGAAGACGGGCATCGACTGGATATCCTCCACCGCGCCGGTCTATTTCGGGCAGAACTTCGACGCCGCCTACGACCACTACAGGCAGATAGCGTCCGCGACGTCGCTGCCGTTCATGATCTACTCCTTTGGGCAGAGCATCGTGCCAGACCGCGACGCGAGATTCTTCGATATACCCAACGTGAAGGGCATGAAGTACACGAACTACCAGTACTGGACGGTGCAGGAGCTTCGGAGGAGGGCGGGGAAGCCTGCGGTGTTCTTCGCCGGCGCAGACGAGCAGGTGCTGTCCGCCCTGGCCACGGGGATATTCTCCGGCTGCATAGGGATGACCGACAACATGCTGCCGTGGCTCTACTCGCGGATTTGCGCCCTTGCGGCGGCCGACAGGTTCGCCGAGGCCGCGGCGCTGCAGGACATGAGCGTGAGGTTCGTGGAACTCATCCTGCGCAAGCCCAACTTCAGCTGGCCGAAGGCCGTGATGGATTACATCGGCATCGACTGCGGGCCAGGACGCGCGCCGGCGGGGCGTCCGCTGGCGGCGGACGAGCGGCGGGCACTCTTCGCCGAACTGGACTCCCTTGGCTTCGTGAGAAAGGCTAAATAAGATGAACGCAGAGCTTGGGCCCTCGATTTCGGACTTCGAGATCAGGAGCGACCCGTCCCTGCGCGGGACGAAGGCCGTTTCCTTCTTCATCGACGACACGATATGGACGATCCGCGACATAGCGCGAATGCATCCTAAGTCGATCTTCGACCACCCGTTTCTGTCGATGCTGAGGAATGCTCACGAGAGATACGGGCTGAAGGTGCAGCTCAACCTCTTCTGGCGCACCGACTTCTACTACGGCGTCGACGAGTTCACGTTGCAGGAGATGCCCGACGTCTACCTGCGCGAGTGGCAGGCGAGCCGCGACTGGCTGAAGCTGGGGTTCCATTCCCTCCAGGAGTTCCCGGACTATCCCTGGATCAATATGGACGCGGAAGGGGTGCTGTCGGTGTTCGACCGCGAGAGTCGCGAGGTCGAAAGGTTCGCTGGCGAGGGCGTGTTCGCGCAGGCGGCAGTGCCGCACTGGAGTCCGATGAGCAGGGCGGGGGTCGAGGCGCTGAAGAGCCGCGGCGTAAGGCTTATGGAATGCACGGCGGGAGTGCGGAGGGCGTACACGGGCGACCGCGGATGCCTGCCGTACGGGCACGCAATGCGCCTCGAGACGAACAGGAAGCCGGAAACCGCGCTCTTTACGCGCGATTCGCGCGACGATGCGATCGCGTCCTCCGCCTGCGGATACAACCACCTCTCCCCGGAGCAGTTGGCCGCGACGGAGAACTCGTTCTCGTACGTGCACGACAACACCACTGGTATGGACTTCAAGCACCTCTTCGGCGACGCCCCCATCCTCAACCTAGTTGACGTTCCGACGCTGGTCGCGGACACCGAAATGCTGCTCGGCCGGGAGTGCCTCGTGTTCTCCGACCATGAGCAATATTTCTTCCCGGACTATGTCGCCTACCAGCGCGACTATGCGGAAAAGATCGCGGTGATGTCGCGCATGATGGCGGAAAACGGCTACCGGTTCATCTTCCTGGAAGACGTCGCAGGGTGCTCTCCTGTGATGGCGCACGAAAGACCCACAATGGAAAGATCGGCACGGGAACCGAAATGACGACTATGAAACTGATTGCGTCCGCCATGCTGGTGGCATTCACCACCGCATCCGCGGCTGCGTCGTGCACAGCTGGCGTTTCAGCGGCAAAGGACGCCTGGGGCGAGGACATGTTGGTGCTGTCCAACAGATTCGGCCGGCTGGAGCTGTCCTTGCGTGGTGCACAGATACGTTCACTGGAACTCACGGCGGCGGGCGGGGAGCTGCTGTTCCGGCCGGAGACCATGAAGTTCAGCGGAACGACCGAGAACCGCGGCGGCATACCGGTATGCTGGCCGTGGTTTGGCGCGAACGGCGCACCGGGCTCGCAGCCGCACGGTTTCGCGCGCCATTCGCTTTTCACGGAACGCGCGCGCGCAACGCAGGGCGACCTGGCCTCCGTCACGCTGGGCCTGGCGCCGTCCGAAGAGACGCGCCGCCTCTGGCCCCACGAATGCGACCTGGAATACACGATCGAGCTTGGGCGCGCCCTCAACCTGAAGATGGTCACGACGAACGTCGGAACGAACGACGCGTGGATAACGGAAGGCCTGCACCCGTACTGGCGCGTGTCTGACAGGCGGCGCGTCCTGGTGCGCGGACTGGATGGAATGCCGTACTGTTTCGCGGACGAGACGACCGTCTCAAACGCAGTGTGGCGCGGGGACTTCACGCCAAACCGACACTACGACCACGTGTTCTGGCGCGGCAGCGCGGACGCGGTCGTCGTCGACCCCGCATGGCGTCGTACAATCCGCATCTCCGGCGAAGGCTACGGCAAGTACGTCATCTGGACGCCAGGCGACTTCAAGGCGGGAGATTTCGAGAACCTGATGCCGGAAAACGCCTTCGACTTCCTTTGCGTGGAACCGGCCACGCTGTTCCGCGTCGACGGCTATCTTCTGAAGCCTGGCGAGAGCCGCGCCATGCGCGTGACGATATCGGCCTCGCCCGGTCTTGACAGCCGCCCGCGCAGCAGTCTGGCACGAACGGCCCTGGGTGAATGAACCCCGGTTCTGCCTGGCACGGAACCATGTTCCTCCTCGGCCTGATTTTGGTATAATACGGACGTTCGGAACAAAGGAGCACACATGAAAGACCTAAAGGAAGCATACAAGACGATCGAGGCGGACCATTTCGCGCCAAAGATGGAGATATCCTTCATCGACGGCGACAGAAGGTCCACGTTCCAGTACGAGAAGGTTACATGGAACATAGGCGGAGAGGAGAAGGGGCTCCGTTACGGCGAGAACCCGGGGCAGGAGGCCGCGCTCTACCGCCTGGTCAACGGAAACCTCGTCCTCGGCGACGTCGAGATGCTCCAGGCCGGGCAGTACCTCGCCTCGGTCCCCGAGCTCCTCCAGAGCGGCAAGCACCCGGGCAAGACGAACGTCACCGACGCCGACAACGCGCTGAACATCCTCCGATACCTGATGGACAAGCCCACCGCGGTCATCGTCAAGCACAACAACCCATGCGGCGTCGCGACCGGCTCCACCCTGGCCGAGGCGTATTTCCGCGCGAACAAGGCCGACCGCCTCGCGGCGTTCGGCGGCGCGATCGCCCTGAACCGCGACTGCGACATGGAGACCGCGAAGCTCGTCGTCGAGAACTACGCCGAGGTCGTCGTCGCGCCGGACTTCGCGCCCGGCGTCATGGACCTCTTCGCGACAAAAAAGAACCTCCGCGTCTTCCGCATCCGCAACATGTCGCGCCTCTCCGACTTCGTCGCGAAGCACGTCATAGACTTCAAGTCCCTCGTCGACGGCGGGATAATCGCGCAGACCTCGTTCTGCGCCGCCGCGCGCAAGCCGTCGGACATGATCCCGGCCTACTGCAACCGCAAGATCACCGACAAGGCGACGGGCGAGGTCCGCTACGAGGAGCACAGGATCGCGCGCCTCCCGACCGCGAAGGAGTACGAGGACCTCGTCTTCGGGTGGCTCGTCGAGGCCGGCGTCACCTCCAACTCCGTCCTCTATGTGAAGGACGGCGCGACGGTCGGCATCGGCACCGGTGAGCAGGACCGCGTCGGCGTCGCCGAGATCGCCCGCGACAAGGCGTACACGAAGCACGCCGACTGGATCGCGTGGGAGAAGTACCAGAAGCCCTACAACGACCTCCGCCTCGTCTTCGGCGAGGAGGACGGCGCGAGGAAGCAGGCCGAGATCATGGAGCAGACGAAGGCCGAGAAGGGCGGGCTGCCCGGGTGCGCCATGGTGTCCGACGCGTTCTTCCCGTTCCGCGACGGCGCCGAGGTCGGTATCCGCGAGGGCATCACCTCCATCGTCCAGCCTGGCGGCGCGATCCGCGACTGGGACGTCATCGACTGCTGCAACGACGCCGGCGTCGCGATGGTCTTCACGGGCCAGAGGAGCTTCCGCCACTGATGGGAGTATGGGCCGCGAGGCGCGCGGTTCCGCTAGACGCGTCGCGCAAGCCCGTCGAGTCGGTCGCCGACTGGCTGGCGGAGCGGGCGAGGACGGACTGCGCCGGCGCGAACTCCCTGGCGCACCTCCTCGTCGTGGTGCCCACTGCGCAGTCCGGCAGGCGCCTTCGCCTCGCCCTCGCGCGCAGGTTCCCCTCCGGGCTCGTTCCCCCCTGCGTCAGGCAGCCGACGCAGCTCGCGGCTCCGCCGGACGACGCGCCGATCGCGACGCGCACCGACGAACTCGTGGCGTTCTGGGAGGCGCGCGGCGGCCGCGACTCCTTCGACGTTGCCGCGCAGCTCGCCGACGTCAGGTCCATCCTGGGTGCAAACGCACTCACTTTCGCGGACGTCGCCTCGCGCATAGGCGGCATCTTGTCAGGCGACCTCGCGGACGTCGAGGTCGCCCGCTGGCGAGACCTCGCGCAGGTGGAGTCGCGATACCTCGAGTCGCTTCGCCGCCGCGGAAAGACCGACCGCGTCCTCGCCGTGCGCGACGCCGTCGCCTCTCCTGCGGCGGTCGACGGGGTGGAGGCCGTGGTCGTCGCGTGCGTCCTGGACCCGCTGCCGCTTATGCCGCGCGCCATCGATGCGCTCGGCCTGCCCGTGACGGAGCTGGTTCCGTCCGCCCCGGAAGCCTCGCCGCTCCGCACCGAGCAGATATTCGCGTCCGGAACGGCCGCGGGCGAGGCGGCTAAGGTGGCGGACGTCATGGCGTCGGTCTCTGCCGGCGAGGCCCTGCCTGCGCTCTGCCTCGCCGACAGCACGCTCTTCCCAGAGATGCAGGGCGCGCTTCAGGCGAAGGGCCTGAGGGTGCACAGCCCGTCCGCGACGCCGCTTGCCACTTCCTCGCTCGGGCACCTCGTGGCGCAGATCGCCGCGCTCAAGCGCACCTCTTCGTATTCGGTGTTCTCGGCCTTCATCCGCGGCGGCGACGTGCGCAGGGCCCTCTGCGAGGCCCTCGGATACACGCCGGCCGAGCTCGCCGCCGCGCTCGTGCGCCTCGACACCCTGCAGGCGAAGGTGCTGCCGGAGAGGATGGAGGACATCGGGCCGAAGTCGGACGGCGCCCTGCGCAACATCTACGAGTTCGTGTCCAAGGAGCTGCGCAAGAAGGGCGTGCGCGAGATCCTCCGCTCGATCTTCGCAGGCCGCGTCCTGGACGAGCGCGACGCCGACGCCCGCGAGTTCGCCGCGGCTGCGGCG
>JAFRBA010000240.1 GCA_017405115.1 Kiritimatiellia bacterium | reverse complement strand
GCGCGACGGACGCGCTCGCGAAGGTTTCTCGCGCTCGTCTCGCGGCGTTTCTAGCCTTTGTCGCCATCGCCACCGTCTGCGCCCAGAAGCCCGGCGGCACGAACGTGCCGCCGCAGGGCGCGTCGCCGCCGATGCTGATGATGGGCGGTGGCATCGCGCAGTCCGTTTCCGCCGGTGACGCGGCGCGCGGCTATTTGCTAGAGTCCGAGACGACGAACGGGACGTATCTCTACGCCATGCCGACGAACGGAATGCGCCGCGAGAACTGGTGGCTTCGCGGGGCGTACGAGGACGTGTTCCGCCTTGACTTGGACGGGCTGCTCTTCCCGCTCGGAACGAACCTCTGCGACTCGCTCTGGGTCTACACCTGGGGCATGGCGGGCGCGCGTCTCGGCGACGCGTCGAACCGCATCGTCGCCACGGGCGCTCCGATGTCGGCGGTGCCGCAAGTCTCGCGTTTCTGGGATGCGCCAACCACCAACGGATCGCATCTTCTCACCTGGGAGAACTTCTTCTTGAACCGCGACACGAACACGCCCGTCTCCGCGCAGCTGGAGCTTATGCCGTCCGGCGACTTCATTGCGCGATCCAATCTCGTTGAACGGCTGTACCGCCGCGTCAACCCCGACGACTGGGACGACGACGGCATCCCGAACGACGACGACATCCAGCCGCTCGCCTACGACGGCGACAACTTCGGCCCGCACCAGGCGCTGCCCGAAGGCGCGAACTCCAATGCATATTGCTGGATCGATGTCGTCGTGCTCGATGCCAACGCGATAGTGACTTTTACCGGCGATGGCTATTCGGCCCTGCCCGACCCGACGTTCGTCGCTCGTGCAGGCGACACGAACCGCGTCATCCTGCTCATCGGCAAGACTTATCAGGTCACGAGCCGCATGCCGATAGTTTGCATCGGGCAGTCGAGCGGCGAGATAGAGGTCGACCAGGTCTCGGCGACGGAACTTACCATCTGCTGGCCGGTTGAGATAGAGTGCGTGGGCATGCGAAGCGGCGCGTCGTTTTCGATGTCCGTCTGGCCCGACTGCCTCGGCGGAGGCTTTACGTGGACGAACAGCTGCTGTAACATCAGTTCACTTGGAGGCGGAGTGTTCGCGTATTCCTGCAACGACGCATGCCATTGCGGAGGTTGCTCTGCCACTGGCTATTACGGATACGAGGGCTACAGGCTCCCTGCGTGCGGAGGATGGTGCGGGTGCAGTGGCGCGTACGATCCTAGCCCAGAGCAGGGCGATGACGACGGACCGTATGACGCAGGCGCTTCGGCGATGTTCTCGAAGAGCGCGGTAATCTTCGAGGACGGCTACTGGAACACTCCTACGAATTGGGTCGAGCGCCAGTCCACGCAGACTGAGCTTCATTGCGTCGCGCACGGCGGCCCGAACGGCGGACACGTCCGATTCGAGATTGCGGGCGAAAACAAGCTGGAGCGCGTCTCGGGTCATCTCCTTCCCGTCGAGCAGGAGGTCTTGCCCGGCAAGAAGCTCGACTTCACCATCGTCTACAAGGGCCAGCTGCCAAGCACAGACGCCGAGGACATCGTCGTTACGACTACATTCACCGAGAACGCGGAGGGAGCAACGTCGGTGTCGTCTCAGGCGAAGCTGACAAGCGTCAAGGTGGAACTGAAAGCCAAGGAGACGGCACCGGCCAATCATTGCCTACATCGACGCGAATATGGAGTTGGTGAAGGTGTAAATGTCTATCATACGCCGATTGCACTATCTATTAAGATTGAAATTGATTCGACGGATGCTGTAATTGGAGTGGATAATGATGAGTTTTACTGTCCTTGGAATGGGGGACAGTACAATCTTGAGATTGGTGTAGGCAATGCCATTTATTCTTCGGGCATTACTGTAGTGGAGCCGCATGTGTATTGTCAGAAAGCACAATGGGATGGCGTATTAGGGACTATAGGTTGCGCTGGTCAGCTCCATATGGATTTGTTCTTATATGTTGTGCCGTCAAACGTGTCGTTTAATGGAGTTTTCATGGTTGAGATACCTGATGATGTTGTTCGTCCTCATGATGGGTATTTCAATGACACTGACACAAACAAGGTAGGGGCATTGTCTCACACAGTTGCTGCAGGTGCTGGGGTGTGGCGTCAAGTACATGGCAGTGCATGGGCTATTGATGGAGTTGGACGCAGAACAACATATCCGCAACTTTGGTCAAATGGGTGGAAGACCTGGGAGATTCCAGTTGGATGGGGCGATGCTCAGCACGTGCTGAAAGGGCGACTAGTGCCGAACCCAACGACTCAAATCTTTACGATCAGCTCAAACGGGACGGCAACAGTAGAAAAATACGGGCATGTGATCGAGCGACGCATAGACAACAAGGTTTTCAAGGATGGTGTTCTGCAAAACCCATAGAAACGGTGGTATGAGGAAGATATTCAGTTTGCTTTTTGTTGTGTGTTTGGTCGCAGGTGTTTTTGGACTTGCGAGCTGGAATCGTGGACATGTGCAATATGTCGCGCAGTGTGAGTTCGAATGTCGCAGGGATAATAGTAATTGCGATGAGCGAATGGGCGGCATGATGGATTGTTGGTACATCAAGGAATTGCTTGAGGCGTTCAAGAGAGAGTGTACGTCCGATGTTTTGGCGAAAACATATTTCCAAAAGTCATTAGAATCGCAGAAAGGAAGAATCTCAATTAGTAATGCGTTTTCCTCATGCACATTTACAATTAAAAATTCTGGTGTGCCAAAGGTCACCTTGACGGTATATGCGTGCAATTCGGGCATTGCCAAGGATGTCGCAAGTTTTATCGTGAAATCATTTGCCGAGTGGATGGAGAGCCGAAATCGCCATGCCGTGGAAAAGAATGTTGCACGTCTAAGGTTAGAGCTGGAAAAGGCTAGGCGAGGCGGTCGTCGTGTCCCCTCCACGACATCTGCATTGCTTTTCGAAGTCGAGAGTCGCATGAAGCGCGAGGCGTTCCGAATTGTGCCAAATGGAGAGGTTCGTTGTAAAAAGGTTGATTGATCAGGTCCTCTGCACCCCGGCGACAAGGCGGAGTGCGAGCGCAAGGCGAAGGAGCTTGCCGCGCATGCATGCGCCACGGGCACGAAGGTCTTCGAGGTCAACTACAGCACGAAATACGTCAAAGTCGTGCTCGCCTCCCTCGCGACTGAGCGCCTCGCAAACGGGCTTACAGCATCTCCGCCCGACGGCGCGTGGATACTCGCCATTGCCAGGCGGGAGGGGGTTATGGTATAATCATGCTCTATGAAGCGCCTAGTCAGTTTTTGCTGCGTGTCGTTGTCGGCGGTCGTTGCGTCCGCCAGCACTGCGCTGTTCGACTTCGAGACCGACGACGAGCTGAAGGCTGCCCCTCGCCTCAACCGCAAGACATACCGCTTCGGCGTGACGAATCTCTGCGCAACGAGCGGGAGAAATGCGTTCTTCCTCTCCGTGGACCGTTGGGCTCCAGGCGACTACGAATGGCCGGCGTTCACGCTGAGCCCGTCTGTCCACGACTGGAGCGGGTACGACCGACTCGTGCTGGACATGATCAACCTGGGGGCAGACGGCGACATTCTCGCTCTGCGCGTGGCTGGCCCGGACGGAAAGCCCGATCTCGGCCTCGCGCGTTCGCATCCTCTTCCGGCATGGGGGCATTCAAGGTGGGTTGTCGACCTTCAGTACTGGCCGAAGGAGACGAGCCCGTCCAACATCTCGCGTGTTTACTTCTACACGTATCGTCCGCAGGATACGCATGTCTTCCTCGACCGCTTCGTCCTGCTAAAGCCCGGAGAGCCCTTGCCTCCTCCACCCACGAACCTGGATGAGCGGACGATCGCCGTCGTGCGTGCAGGGCGCAAGGCGCACAGGGATGGTGTCGCGGGTCGCCGGAAGGCGTTCCACGATGCGCTCGCTGCGGCAGACGCTGAGGCCGGTGCGAGGCCTGACGGGTTCCTCGTCGGGCAGGCGTCGTCGATGGACGGCGTAAGGCCGAAGGACACCTTTGCCGCGGTGGGGCCGAAGAACCTCTCCCTGCGCCTCGCCAGAAACGAATACGAGGCGCTGCAGGTCTTGGTTACGCCTACGGACGGCGACCTGAGGGGCGTGAAGGTCGCGGTGTCGCCATTGAAGATGAGTCGGACGAGCGGGAGCGCGTCCCTCCCGCCGGAGGCAATCAAGGTCGCGGTCATGGGGTACGTTGAGACGAAGGAACGTCCGCGGTACGGCGTGGGGTACAACATGCCTACGAACGCCGCGCCTGGCTATGCGCGGGTGACTAGGCGCGCGCCATTGGGCTGGTGGCCGGATCCCATCCTCGACTTTCTGGACACGTGCGACGTCAAGTACGGAGACGTGCAGAGCTTCTGGGTAGGGGTGCATGCGCCAGCCGACGCCGCGCCGGGGCTTTACGAAGGCAAGGTCACGGTTTCGGCTGACGGGCGACGCAGCGCGTCGTTTCCGTTTTCGGTTCGCGTCTACGGCTTCGATATCCCGAAGACACCGCCGATTCCCATGGCCGTCTCGTTCTCGCCATGCGTGTATGTCCGCCCGGACCAACATGGCGCACGCGACAAGGACCTTCGGGAGAGGGCGCAGAAGAAGCCGGATTCGCCGATCAACCTCTGGAAGACGCGCAAGTTCGAGTGGGGCGATTTCCTTGCAGACCATTTCATCACCATGATGCCGCTATATCAGCATGGAGGGGAGCTTCCGTACGATGTCTGGGAGCGCCTCAAGGCGCAGGGGCGCATGGGATGCTACAATCTCTGCTACTTCTCGCCGCAGAGGCTTGACACCCCTGAATTGACAAAATGGACGCAATGGTCGGACTGGGTCGTGAGCGTGCTCAAGAATCGGCTTGACGAGGCAAAGGCGCACGGCCTCGAGAAGAACTGCATATTCTACTGCTGCGACGAGACGAAGAAGGAGCGCCTTGGCGAGATCGACGCGATGCTTGCGAAGTTCAAGGCGCATTTCCCGCAGCTGACGATAGCGACGACGGCCTACGACGACGCTTTCGGATTGGGCGAGCACCTCCGCGAGATGGACGTCTTCATACCGGCGACCACAAAGTTCGACCCCGAGAAGGCGGCGAAGTCGCGTGCGCAGGGACATAAGGTATGGTGGTACTACGCATGTGACCAGAAGGCTCCGCAAGCAAACGTCTTTACCGAGTGCCAGCCGATAGAGCAACGGATTCTGATGGGCGCAATGGCGGCCAAGTGGCGTCCCGACGGCTTCCTCTACTACCAGACGGCGTATTTCAACTCTCTGGACTGCATAACATCCGGCCCTTACACGACATGGAGTCCGCGCAGCTGGTGGAACGAGCATGGCGATGCCACCTGGATGGCGGTAGGCCCCGGCGGCAAGCCGCTCTCGACCCAGCGCTTCGAGAACTTCCGCGATGGCCTTGAAGACCTTTGGTACGTCGAGATTCTGAGGCGCAAGCTCGCCGAGAATCCGTCCGCGCCGTGGGCGGTCAGGGCGGGGGAGCTGCTGGCTGTTCCCCGGTCGGTCGTGGACACCCTCAGGAACTTCACCGACGATTCCGCCGCGCTGTACGCTTGGCGCGACGAGATCGCCGACATCATCTGCAGATAGGGAATTAAAGATAAAGGAGATACGACATGAAGAATTCCAAAGACATCTGTGTGCACGGAGTGGTCGCCATCGCCTTTGCGCTTCTGCTGGTTGCCGCGGCATGCCCATTGTACGGAGCCACGTATACAGTTCACTCAAAGTACAACGAGGAAACAGGCGTGTGGGAGGGTGATTTTGACGAGCTGACCAACAAGATTGCTACAGTTGCAGCGTGGAATGCGATAAAACTGGAGAAAGGGGTGTACGACATCTCGCCACTTACCAACGCGCCGATGGCTAATTCTACCTACCAGGGACCGTCGCTGCTCGCCTTGGGCGTAGGCATTACACTGGTGGGCGCTACGGGCAACCGCGACGACGTGATCATAAAGGGCCCGGGCAAGTACAGGCTTCTGCAGCACGCAAATGGTTGCACAATCAAGCACATAACGTTTACAGGCGGACACGCCGAGGGCGGATCCTACATTATAGGAGGTGCCATCTACCCAACCGGCTCTGCGATAGAAATAACGAACTGCGCATTTCTCTTCAATTCGTCAGAACAGTACGGAGGTGCCGTTGGCGGTAACCACAACAGCTTTTCGGGCGACAATTTCACCGACTGCTATTTCTACGGCAACAGCACGGGCGGGTCCGGCTATGGCGGTGCAGGGGTCGGAGGCAAGTTCACCAATTGCACAATAGTGTCGAACTACTGCAGCTATGCCTATGGTTTGGGCGGAGGACTGTACGGCGCGAGTCTTGTCTCAGGATGCACAGTCGTCAGCAACGTCTCTGCCCACAGGGGTGGCGGGCTTTCACATTGCAAGAACGTGTCCGACAGCATCATTGCTTTCAACGCCGCATGGGACAAGCATACGCCGCGAGGCGGCGGTTTGAGCAATTGCGGCACGATCACGAACTGCACCGTAGCCTATAATCTGGCCTACGGCTGGGGCCACGGCATGGTAGATACCAGCGCATACGGATGCAGGTTTATATTCAATGGAGTGACAAGGGACTCCTTGGACTTCACTTTGGAGAAATGCGACTTTGCCGGCTCCACGATGAGCGAGGTTTCGCTTGTGGATTCCTGTCGCATTCACCACGTGTCCAACGTGATAGACATTCTCGACAACGTTGTGTTCGGCCCTTGCAGGCGTACTGTCACCTATCCAATGAGCGCCGTGCGCCATATCCGCAATTCACTCATCGACCACTTGTGGATAACGAACACCTCGAACCATGCGGCGTTCTATGCCAACGGCTATCATTCACTGCGGCTCGAGAACTGTACGATCGCCGACAACACCTTAACGTACACTGTGCGCGACTACAGCAGCCCTTCGTCGACAGTGTCCTTCGTAAACTGCGCCCTGGCGCGAAACTACGCGGCGAACGGCAGCACCAAAAGGGACTTGTCGGGGATATATTCCTCATACAACTGTCTCTCCAACTGCATTCTTGGCGTAAGGTCTATTTCGAAGTCGGCCGACATGCAGGACTGTAACACGAAGGACATGGGCGAGAACTGGAGCCCGCGGTTTGCCGACGAGGGGGAATTCCAATACGAGCCACGTTACAGTTCGAAGCTCCGCGGCGCCGGCATGCTTCTGGACTGGATGGACGGTGATTCTCTAGATCTCTCGGGCCGTGCCAGGCTTCGTGACGGCAAAGTCGACGTAGGGGCGTACCAGTGCTGGATGGATCCGGTCGGGGCCGTTTTCATTTTCAGGTGACGGGTGCTTAGCCTGATTCGCTAAAACAAGGAGGTAGTAGTGGCAATGATGTGGAAAACTGCAAAGATCACAGGAGCCTGCGCCGTTGTCGTCGTCGCGGCGATTCTTTCGGCCTCAGGCCTTTCGGGCTGCTGCGGAACATGCTGCGCAGATTCATGCGCAGTCTCCGCGGACACAGGCGGGCCCAAGGTGTCCGTCTTCATCCATGCCGTCAGGCGCACGGCCAAGCAGCGCGGCATTACGCTCGCGAAGGCGGCTGACATGTTCTACGAGGCCGGGGTCGGGGGCGTCGACATAGACCCCGACGCCGAAGACCTCGCCGCAATCGCGGCCACGAAGCTCAAGCCGATAAACTTCTTCTTCTTCCCGAAGATGTTCGGTCCGGACAACGGTGCGGCCGACTGTAGGCGGTGCCTCGACCAGGCCGTGCGCTACGGAGTGCCTCGCGTGATGGTGGTTCCGTCCAGCTTCACCAAGGGCGGCGACGAGGAGGCCGAGTTCGCCAAGGTGGTTTCGTCCATGCGGATGTTCGTCGAGGAAGGCCGCAAGCGCGGAATAACGATCACAGTGGAGGATTACGGGGGGACGTCCAACCCATGCTCGCACGCGAAGTATCTCAAGCGGCTGCTCGACGAGATACCCGGCCTTGGGTTCGCGCTGGACAGCGGCAACCTGTACTACGCCGGCCGTGGCGAAAGCATCGTCGACATGATGCACTACGCCAAGGGCCGCATATCCCATGTCCACCTCAAGGACATGTCGCGGGAGGACAACCACAAGTACGTCACGATGGGCCTTGGCGCCGTTCCGAACGAAGAGGTCGTGAAGGCCGTGTCCGCCTCGGGATACGACGGCTGGTACACTCTTGAGAACCTCGTCGGCGCCGACGCCGTGGCGGACGCCCATCGGCAGATAGCGGTGCTGAAGTTCTGGATGGGGTGCGGCAAGGGAGGTCGGCGATGAGGCCGGCGGCTCTAGTTGCGGCTGCCGCGGCCGCGCTCTCTGCCGCGTGCGCGGCGGCTGACGTCGACCCGTGGAGCGGACGCGAAAGGCGGAGGGCGAAGGTCAATGCCGTCGGCTCTGAACCGGGAGAGAGCCTGATCAGGCTGCGCGGCGAATGGGACTTCGTCACGAAGGACATTCCCTACCGCACATGCTACGCCCCGTACACCAACGCCAATTTCTGGGCTGGGATGCGCAAGATCCGCGTTCCCGGCTGCTGGGAGGCGCAGGGCGTCGGCGACGCCGGAACGAGCCAGCCGTGGCAGTGCTACTGGGACTGCAGCCGTCGTCCGTTGCGGAGCGCATACTTCGGCTGCGGATGGTACCGCAGGCGCGTGAGGATCCCGGAAGGCTGGGCTGGGGGGCGTATCTGGCTCAAGGTCGGGGCCATAAACTCGGCGGGATGGCTGTTTGTGAACGCGCGCCCCGTGGGCAGCGTCTACAGCTACTGCGGAACGTACAAGTTCGACGTCACCGACCTCGTCCGCCCCGGCGAGGAGGCTGAGATACTCGTCCAGGCCAACAACAAGATGCCGTCGAAGCGCGGATGCTTCGGCTCCTGCAACAGGTGGGGCGGCATACTTCGCGACATCGAGCTCGAGGCAACGCCTCGCACCTACATCGACGACGCATGGGCGCGTGGCGACTTCGACGCCCGCGCCGCAGAGGTGCACGTCGAGGTCGCCGGCGACGCGGCGAAGGGAGCGGTCGTCCGCGCGGTCGTGGACGGCAAGGCCGTGGAGGCGCCAGCGGTGGCCGGCAAGGAGGCCGTCCTCAGGGTGCCGCTGGCGGACTTCCGCCCGTGGAGCCCCGAGTCGCCGAACCTGTACCGGGCGGACATTTCGCTCGTCGTCGGCGGCAAGACCGTGCAGACGTGGCGCGAGCGTTTCGGCGTGCGCAAGCTCGAGGTGCGCGGCAGGGAGTTCTTCCTCAACGGCAGGCCGTTCTTCCTGAGGGGATGCGGTTGGCATGCAGGCAGCCCCGTCGAGGGCGTCAGGTTCCCGGATCGCGAGCGCATTCTGAGCGACATCCGGAAGGTAAAGGCGGCGGGCTTCAACTACGCGCGCTTCCACACGCGCTGCGAAGTGCCAGAGTTCTTCGAGGCCGCGGACGAGGCGGGCTTCATGCTCGAGCCGGAGCTTCCGTACTACCAGGACTTCCCCTGCGACTTCCCCGTGCTGGATCCGCTCGGCGACGCGAAGGAGCTGTTCGAGCACTACCGCAGGCATGTCTCGTTCTCCGTCTACTCCGGGGGGAACGAGGGCGGCTTCGGCGACATCCTGGCGAAGAGGCTGTACGGCGAAATCAAGTCGCGAGACCCCGACAGGCTCGTCATAGACCAGGACGGAGGCACTCTCCATGTAGACGGCGCGACCGACTTCTTGACCGGGCCGTACACTAGCTGGGCGCCGGGCACGTTCAATCCGTCGCTGCCGTTCATCGCCCACGAGTACATGAACCTGTGCGTAAAGGCGGACCCGCGCGTAGGGGAGCTGTTCACCGGCGTGTGGCTCTCCGACGGCATGTGGGAGAAGCGGTTGGCGTTCCTTAAGGCGAACGGACTCTCCGTCGAGGCGGGCGACCGCCTGCAGTTCGCGCAGAACGCGCTGCAGAAGTTCTGGCAGAAGGAAGGCATTGAGTCGGCGCGGCGAGACCCGTACTGCGACGGATATTCTTACTGGTCCTTGCTGGACGTGATGAGTCCGCAGAAGGGGGCGTTCACAGGGCCTTCTCTTTTCGACTGCTTCTTCCGGGAGAAGAAGGGCGGATCCAAGGCGAGCGACTTCGCCGTCTTCAACTCCCCGTCCTGCCTTCTCCTCGACGTCTCCGGCGGCCCGGGGCGCTTCGACAGGGAGCCTCGCCCGTTCTTCCGGTTTCACCAGGCGTTCGACGCCTACTTCGACCAGACCAACCGCGTGCTGACGGCCGGCGAGAGGATCCCCGCCAGGTTCATGCTTGCGCACTATGGCGAAAGGGCGCTGGAGGCCGGCGACCTGAAATGGCGTATCGTGGAACGCGGCGGAAGGGTCTTGTCGTCCGGCGCCGTGCCCGTTCCGAGGCAGGACGTCGGCGCCGTCCGCGAGCTGGCGAGGCCCGAACTGCGCGCGCCGGCGGTGGAAAAGGCCGTCGCGGCCACTCTCGAGGCCGAGTTCGGCGGAGTCCGGAACTCGTGGAACTTCTGGTTCTTCCCGAAGCGCAAGCCCGTTTCCGGCGCGGACCTCGCGGCGGATCCGATGCTGCTCGGATTCTTCTCCGCGCGTTACCCCGGAATCGTCTCCACGCAGTCCGGAGAGGCCGCCGGACGCCGGATCGTCCTCGCGCCTGCCGGGTCGTGGGCTGCGCGGGAGGCGGAGGCGCGCGGCTTGTCGGTGGTCACGTTCGAGAACCAGACTGGGCTCGACAACGTGTACCTCGGCTGGTGGTGGATGGGCTCGCAGATGGGCTCCGTGCTGAACGACCACCCGGCGCTCGCGCTCCTGCCGCACTCTGGCGTGTTCGACCAGCTTCTCTTCAGGATCGGACGAGAGGGGACGCCCCTTCCTGTCGCAGGCGTCGAGGAGAGGAACCTCGTCATGTTCGGCGAGGGAGGCGAGCACTGCTACGCCTATCTCGCGGAGAGGCGGCCGAAGGACGGGGCGGCGGGCTTCATGGTGTCGGGGCTCGACCTTCTCACCGACACGCCCGAGGGCACGGCGATCCTCGACGGCATCATCACCTGGCTGCGGGGAACGCCCTGACGGGCGCCGTTTGCAACACGCAAAGTGCGGATTATGGTAAAATAAGCGACATGGAGAAGACGAGGCCCATACTCTACGGAGTGGCGGACTATGCCGAAATCAGGCGAGCGAACGCCTGGTTCGTGGATCGCACAGCGAAGATTCGCGATCTTGAGGCGACTCGCTACGCGATGTTTCTGAGGCCGAGGCGGTTCGGCAAGTCGCTGCTTCTCTCGATACTTCGCGCGTACTATGACGTGCAGTACGCCGATCGGTTCGAGGAGTTCTTCTCGGGAACCGACATCGGCGCGGATCCTACCGACGAACGCGGCAGGTATCTTGTTCTCTACTTCAACTTCTCCGCAGTCAGCAAGGACGTGCGCGAGGTGCAGTCCAGCTTCAACGACTATGCGTCGCTCTGCTGCGATACCTTTGTGCGAAACTACGGCGGACGGCTTCCGGACGGCCTTGCCGAGCGCGTGCTGTCGGCTGCGGGGTGCATCAACAAGCTGTCCGTCGTCACCCAAGGGCTGATCGGCACGGGCGTCAAACTCTACGTTCTCATCGACGAGTACGACAACTTCACGAACACGATCCTCGCCGAGAGCGGCCTCGACGCCTACAACGACCTCTGCCACGGCGACGGGTTCTTCAAGCAATTCTTCGCCAACCTGAAGGATGCCGCGACTGGGACGGAGGCACCCGTGACGCGACTCTTCGTGACAGGTGTCTCGCCCGTCACGATGGACGACGTGACGAGCGGCTTCAACATCGCGACGAACATCTCGCTCGACCCGCAGTTCGCCGACTTGACGGGCTTCCGCCACGACGACCTCCGCGCCATCGCCGACTACTACGGCGCGCAGTGCGGCTTCGACGCGGACAAGGCGTACGACGCCGCGCTCACTTGGTACGACAACTACCGGTTTGGAAGCGCGGATGCGCCGACCCTCGCGAACACGACGCTTGTGCTGTTCCTTTTCGGCCACCTCTGGCGGACGCATCAGTTCCCCGACAACATGATTGACGCGAACCTCCGCACGGACTACGCGAAGATCCGCCACATCGTTACGGTCGACAGACGCCTCAACGGCAACTTCCACGTCCTCGAGAACCTGCTCGCCGGCGGATCGCTGGAAGAGCCTCTTGTCGAGTCGTTCCAGGCGAGAGAGCTTACGAAGAAGGAGAACTTCACGTCGCTCCTCTACTGGCTCGGCATCACGACGATTACGGGAAACCGGCGTGGCAAGACGTCGTTCGGAATCCCGAACGAGGCGCTGAAAGAACTCGCCGCGAAGATGATTCCCGACGCCTATTCGGACATCTACAAGATCGATGGGCGGATATTCGACATCAACAGTGGGCTCGTTGACTTCTCGTTCGACGGTAATTGGAAGCCTTTTATCGACATTCTCTCATGCATCGTCAAGGAGAACTTCGCCGTCCGCGATTCCGTGGAGGGCGAGAAGGTGGTGCAATCGACCCTCGTCGCGTTGCTTACGGCCGCGCGGGGGCCGTATTACGTAAGGCATGAGCGCGAGGCGGGCGGAGGTTTCTACGACATCGCCTTAAAGCCCCGTCTCGAGACGTGGCCTGACATCGCCCACGCAGCCTTGGTCGAGATGAAGTACGTGAAGGCGGGCGACCCTGCGCCGACGGCGGAGCAACTTGCCGACATCAAGGCCAAGGCCGTCGTCCAGCTCGACAGGTATTCCTCCGATTCAACTCTCAACTCTCAACTTACAACTCTCAACTCTTCAGTTGCGCTTCACCGCCTTGTGCTCGTCTTCCACGGCGGCGACTGCGTCATGGCGGAGGAGGTTTTTGCAACCAAGGAGTCAATTTCAAACCCTGGTGGGGCGCGGACTCCGGCCGCGCCGAAATACAGCAATACGGCGCACCCGGAGTGTGCGCCCTACCAGAACGTGCACGAGGCAACTAAAGCAACCAAGGAGACACAACGATGAAACCGAGCATAATCGGCAAAAAAGCGGGGGGGGGGGCACTTAACGCAGTGGCGTTGTTCGCCGTTGCTGCAATGGCTTCGTCGGGTGCGTTCGCATACGACGCCGACACCATCGCGTTCTATCCGTTCAAGGAAGGGGCGCCGGGGACGTCCGCCGCCGGCGTACCGCGCTTGACCGACGCGGGCGGGGCCGAGGCAGGCACGGGCACGCGGTCCACAGACACTGGCGTCGTCTATCCTGCAGCCGTTCCCGGCAAGTACATCCTCGCCAGCAGCTTCGCGGCGAATCCGAGGCCGGAGATTGTCTACACCGATCCGGGCTGTGTGCACTTCTGGGACGGCGGCAAGATTACCTTCGAGGGTCTTTCGACGGCAATCTCGTCCAACGACGACTATACGATCGAATTCTTCTACAAGATCCAGGAGGAGGACAAGCCCGGACCGAATCCTGGGACGAATTCGTACTCACTCCGTTACAATGTCGGAACATACTTCCCAGGGGACGACACTGGCAACGTCCCCGAGGGATACTATCCAACGTACCTCAACAGAACCACTTATTCGTACTGGCAGTTCTACTATGCTGGCTACAATCTAAAGGTCGGTGGGAAAACCGTCGGGTTCGGTGATGCGCTCCCGTGCAGTTACAATGGCAGCGCATGGTGCGGAGACTGGCAGCACATCGCCTTGGTCTACAGCAAGGATACGCGCAAGTTGACGGCATGGAGCAACTATGGTGCGCGAAACTGGTCCAAGAGTCTCAGCAATGTGACGAACTCCGTTCTCGATACTTCGGTGCCGCTTGAGATCGGACACAGTAAGTTCAGGGGGCTAGTCTCCTGCCTGCGCGTGTCGAAGCGCGCGCTTGCGCCGGACTATTTCCTCCATGCCAGTCATCTTGATGCATATCCCGAGACAACGGTCTTCCACTACAAGATGGACGGAGTCGACGGGGAGACGGCGACGACAATCACCAACTACGCCTACGGTGGCCATCCGTACGCGGGCCAGTTCTGGGATTGGGATCCTACGAAGCAGATGAAGTTGTATTCCGGCAATGCCACTGTGCACGAGGCCTCGTCCACGAATTCGCTCGGAGAGAGCGTGACGGTCGGAGCAGAGTGGTCGTCGCTTAGGGCGTTCAACAAGGCGCTCGTAGACGACGGGACAAGAGCCGAGCCCTACGAAAACGGAGGTTCGGGTCGTTTCCATTCACTGGAGAGGATGCATGAGGCTGGCGAGCTGGATGGCGGAGGCATCTTACTCAGCAGAGACGATTACCAACACGTCAAGAGCGGGTCGTTCACAATCGAGGTGACGATGAAGCTCGACTACACGACATGGCTTGCGAAGATGAAAAACGTAGGCAAGTGGTTCCCCGTGTTCGCGCTCTACGGCGGACCAATCTACTTTCAGGAGTGGGGTGTTCACGCGATAATGGATGGGGACGACTGCTTCCGGCTTACGGGCTATGCATATCTTCCGACGGGTCATGTCAATACGCAGATTTGCAACTACAATGGAAGTGCGTACAACCGTGAAGACGTAAAATTCCTGAAGGACGGCAAGTGGCATCACTTTGCGCTCGTCTACGATGATACCACATATGAGTTCCGGCTTTATGTTGACCACGTACTCAAGGACACTCAGGTCATGCCCGAGTCCTACCGCCCGGGAGACAGTTTCAGCGACATCTGGTTTGCGAGCGGCGGCAAGCTCAACCGCAGCAGCTTCGAGGGCTGGATAGACGAGGTGCGCATGACGCGCAAGGCGCTCTCGCCGGAGCAGTTCATTTCGTTCCGCTCCCATCCCGGAACGCTGTTCATAATGAAGTGAAAGCGAGGTAGACATGCATTCGAGAGGGCTTGTGGCCATTGCGGTGTCGCTGGCGGCCGTCGGCGCGGCTGTAACGTCCTGCACGGCGCGCACTGACGCGGCGATCCGCGTGGCCGACGCCGTCGTCGCCGTGAACTTCGACACCGGCGCGTGCAAGGCGGGGCGCGAGTGGACGAAGGCCGCCGCGGACGACCTCACCAACGTCGTCTTCAAGACGACAGGCAGGCTTCTGCCGGTCTTCGCGGAGGGCGAGGAGCCCGGCGACGCCAGAGCCGTCATCTACCTCGGCGACACGAAGGCCGCGCGCGCGGCCGGCATAGACCCCTCCGCGATGCGCAACGGCGACTGGCGCGTGAAGGCCGTGCCCGGAAAGGTGTTCGTCTACGGCAAGACGGGCAAGGGCGCTTCGTTCGCGATGACGGAGTTCGTCGAGAGGTTCTGCGGCTACGCCTTCCTCTCGCCCGACGGAGAGGACCCGTTCGTCTACAACCCAGGGCTTGAGATCCCGGTGTGCGACGTCTCAGTGAAGCCGGCCATATACGACCGGGGCATCTACCACGGCGTGCGGTACACCTCGCGTTTCTCCAAGGACGAGATGCCGATGTGGGACCGTTTCTCCCGCCGCCGCCGAGCCCCCGAGTTCTACGGTGCCGAGATGGAGAACACGCGGCGCATCTCCGGGCAGGTCAAGAGCTGCCACAGCTTCTACGAGTACCTGCCGCCCGCGAAGTACTTCAAGGATCACCCCGAATGGTATTCCATGAACAAGGCCGGCAAGCGCACCGCAAAGTTGAACGCGGAGAGCCAGCTGTGCTTCTCCAACCGCGAGATGTGGAAGGAGCTTCTGAAGTCCCTTGAGCGGTTCGTCGAGCGCGACCGCAGGCAGAACCCGACCAACTATCCTTGCATCTACGACTTCTCGCAGATGGACAACTCGGACTTCATCTGCCTGTGCCCGGAGTGCAAGAAGGTGATTGCGAAGTACAACCGTGTGCCTGGCGGCCACAAGGAGGGCGGCGACGCGGGCCTCGTGCTGGAATGCGTCAACTGGCTCGCCCGCGAGATCGCCAGGAAGTACCCCGACGTGCAGATTCGCACCTTCGCGTACGTGTCGACGGGATGCGCCCCGAAGCCCGGCACGATCGCCGTGGAGCCGAACGTCGTGATACGCTGGTGCGACGTCTACAGCGTCTCCGACCATTCCCGTCCGCTGGAGACTCCCGGGCACTTCAACGAGAAGCAGGCCGCCGAGCTCGGCGACTGGCTGAAGCTCACCAAGAACGTCCACCTCTGGGACTATATGCTCTACGGCGACTCGTACCCGGAAGTGTGCGTGGAGGCGTTCGCCGGAGACGCCAGGTTCTTCGCGAAGAACGGGCTCTCGACGATCTTCATGGAGACTGAATACGGTCGCCAGCCGTTCTACCTGCTGAACTACTACCTCTTGAGCCAGCTCTACATCGACCCTTCGCAGGACCCGTGGGCTCTCGTGCGCAGCTGGTGCCGCGTGTACGGGCCTGCCGCCGACGAGATGTACGAGGCGATCAGGTTCGCCGACAGGATCGCGCTCGAGAGCCCGACGTCGACCTCGTACGACTGGCACATCCGCAGGCTGCCGTGGCGCACGCGCGAGAACATGGAGGCCCTGGCGGCGCTGGTGCGGAAGGCGTACGCGAAGCTCGGGCCCGACCGTCCGAGGGAGCGCGCGCGCGTGGCGCACGTGCTGTCCTCCACGCTCCAGGAGATCATAAGGATGCTCATGCCCAAGACCGACGCCGAGTCGCGCAAGGCGCTCGAGGCGGCGAAGGCCGAGTTCCTGGAGTGCTCCGACTACTATGCCGCGAACGGTTGCATCTGCGAAGCCGACAGGCCGAAGGTCAAGGCGAGGGCGCACGACGTCATAGACCTGATGTCGCTGAAGTTCAAGGACCTCCCGCCCGAGCTGAAGGAGGTGCCCGCCGACGACCTCGTATGCGTGGACTACCACCGCTCGTGGAACAAAAACGAGGACCCCAGTTCCGAACGCGGCTACACCACGGTCGCGAAATGGGGAAGCATGAAGTTCGGGTTCCCCACCGGGTGCGGGATATACGACTGGGGCACCAAGGACTCCTATCCGTTCAGCATCAAGGCCACTGGCGCAGTGGAGGGCAAATACTTCTGGCAGAAGCTCGGAGTCGCACATCTGGGCTCCCACACGGGGTTCTGGTTCCCAAGCAGCTGGCTGAACCGCATCGAGCTAAAGGCATACTACATCCTCGCGGACGGGCTCCCGGTCGATCCGAACTGGTACGAGGTCTGGGTCAGCGTCAAGATCGAGGGACCTACGGCGTTCCCTGGCTCAAGTCGCAAGGACCTGCTGGCGCTGGACCGCATGGCTTTCCGCCGCGTCCAGCCGCCCAAGTGACGTCATGGGCAGGGGGAATGCGTCGATGAGGTGCGCCGGGTGGCTGATCTCGGCCCTGTGCGCGGCGGGGGCCCCGGCGTTCGGCGGGACGTCGTGGACTCGCGATGCCGGTTCCATCTGGCAGGACGGGCTTCTGCTCGGCGACGGCGCTACGGCGGCGCTTGCCTACGCGCCGATGCACCTCGAGTGGCTGGTGAACAGGAACGACATATTCGACTCGCGCGTATTTGCCTGCGACTACACTCCCCACGACGAGGTGATGCGCTGCGTCGCCACGAACGCAGGCCGCTCGGTCGCCTTCCTCGGTCCTCGGGAGAAGCCTTCGGTGAAGGGCCCCCCTGACGGCGAGCGCCTCACGCTCTCCGTCTCCGCGGCGATTCTGCGCGTGCGGTTCTGGCTTGGGCTCGGATGGTCGATGCCGTCCATACCAAAGACGGTGCAGACGCTGGACACGCGCACCGGCGAGCTCGTGGAGAGCATGGAAACCCCGTCGATGTCGGCGAGGACGGTGTCGTTCGTCGAACGAACGCGCGACGTGATGGCAGTGTCGTTCGAGGATGCGTGCGACCCGGAACGCACCGCGTGCATCGACCTCGCGCGTCCGGAGGACCCGCGCCTTGACAGCCTGCCGTTCGAGTGGAGGGTCGAGGGCGGAGTTGTGTCGTTCTCACAGCGAATGCCTGGCGGCGAGACTTACGCCGTCGCGGCGACGGCCCCGGACGAGGTGTCTACTGTCGGCCGCCTCGCGAAGTTCGCGGTTAAGGGTGCGGGGTCGCTTTTCCTGGCAGTTCGCACGACGCGCGACGCCGCCGACCCGCGTGAGGCGGCCGTCGCGGCAGTGAGGGCTGCGGCGAGGGATGGCTTCGAGAAGGTGCGCGCCGACAACCGCGCGTGGTGGAGGCGCTTCTGGGAGAGGGGCGCGCGCGCCTCCTTCGCGAGCGACGAGGCGGTGGACAGGCTCTGGAACTTCTCGCTCTACGCGCTCGCCTCGCAGTTCGGCAAGGCGCCGATGCCGGCCCTGAACGGCCTTGCGCACGGCCCCCTCGGCAGCGGCGTGCCGGGGATAGGCTCGCATACGTACGTCCACGACCAGAACGTGCAGATACCGATGATGCCGTTCTTCCCCCTAGGGCACCCGGAGTTCGTCGAGACGTTCGCGAAGACGTACGAGGACGCGCTGCCGGAACTAAGGCGGCGCACGAAGGAGGTGTTCGGGGCGGATGGCGCCTACCTTCCGCTCAACATGAACCCGAACGGACGCGAGCAGCCGGTCATGGCCTACCGCTACACGCTCTGCGGCGGCGCTTACTCGGGCCTCGTCCTCTCGCAGGCGTGGTGGTACACGCACGACGAATCCGTTCTGCGGCGGATATATCCGCTGTTAAAGGAGTTCATCGGGTTCTACACCTCCACCATGACCCGGGACGAGCGCGGCACGTACCACTTCATATGGTCGGTCCCGCCGGAGATATTCACCGGCTCCGTAGACGAGACCGCAGTCGTCGCATGCCTGAAGCCGTGCCTGGAGACCGCCCTCGAGGCGGCGACGCGCTTCGGTGTCGATTCTCGCGAACGCGAGCTCTGGCGCGACGTCCTGGCGCACTATCCGCGCATCGCGCGGCACCCGGACGGCGGATGGTGGTGCGGGCCGGACGTCCCCGCCGACCACTTCATGTACGGAGGGCACCTCTTCTATCCGTTCTTCCCGGCCGAGTCCGACACGGACGCCGAGGCTGCCAGGCGCACGCTCGACTACTTCTACAGGTATGCGATAGAAGTCTCGCACGAGACCGCCGAGCCGCATCCCGTCCACGAATGGAGCGCGCTCTATTCCGGAATGGCGACGACAAGGCTCTTCGGCGGCGAGCGCGGATGGAAGGCGCTGAAGTCCTTCGAGGCCGGTTTCGCGAAGCCAAACGGGCTCTTCTGCCACAATCCGATAGTCGTTACGGACCTGACGCGCGATGAGGCGAGGACGAACGTCGCGAAGGCGCCGAAGCTGGTGCGCCGGGACTGGAACGGCGCCATGACCGAGTTTCCGCGTACGGGACCGGGCGACCTCTCCTGGAACCCGGCTGGAAAGGCGCTCGTCGCCCCGGTGCTTGAAGGAGGCGCGGCGTTTTTGCTCCTTGCTTCTGAGGCGCTCTGCCAGAGCTGGGGCGGGGAAGTTCGCATATTCCCCTCCGTGCCCAGGGGCTTCACGGGAAGCTTCGAGAACTTCCGCGTCCGCGGCGGATTCCGCGTCTCCGCGGCGATGAAGGGCGGAAGGGTCGTCGATTTCAAGCTGGACGGTGCGGTGCCCGGGCGAGACGTCAAAGTGTCCTGCCCGACGGATCCGGAATTTCGGCCGACAAGGTAGGCGATGCACGATCCAATCCAATCTGCGGACCCTTCCGTATATGCTTCACTGTATATGTTTGACTGCGGTGAGGGGAGCTTGCCGCGCGCGAAAGCGCTGCGGGCACAATGGTCTTCGAGGTCAACTACGGCACCGACGTCGAGGTCGAGCTTGCATCCATCGCGACCCGAAGGAGATTGCGAAGTTGCCGGCGGCGGAAATCCAATGGCCGGTATCGAGACTAAATGTATCTCCTAAATATGGATTTAGTCTGCGATATTGCTAAAATCGCGTTATACTTGACTAAATCGCGGATGTTGTGGTATAATTCGCGGCGTTCAGCACAGAAAGGAGACCTGTGAATGATAGGTAGAAGCAAAGAGCGCAGAATGCTTGAAGAGGCGAGAGATTCCGAGTATTCGGAGTTTGTTGCGGTTTATGGTAGGCGTCGTGTCGGCAAGACATTTCTTGTTCGGGAGACCTTCGACTATACATTTACTTTTCAACACTCTGGGCTCGCGAACTCTGGCATGAAGCGGCAGCTTAAGGCGTTCGCGGGAGCGTTAAGGGAATCAGGTTTGGATATCGGGGCCGTTCCCGGTGATTGGATGGATGCCTTTGATGCGCTGAAAGACGTGATACGACGCTCCGATGCTCCGAAGAAAGTCGTATTCATCGACGAAATGCCTTGGATGGATACGCCGAAGTCGGGATTCGTCTCCGCGTTGGAGAATTTCTGGAATGGATGGGCGTCTGCCCGCAAAGACGTCCTTCTGATTGTCTGTGGCTCGGCGACGTCTTGGATAATCAAGAAGATCTTGCGAAACCGAGGTGGCCTTCACAATCGCGTTACGGTCGAGATTCCGTTGTCGCCGTTCACCTTGCGAGAGTGCGAGCAGTATGCGGAGTCCCGCGGCCTTGGCATGTCCCGCCGCCAGATAGTCGAGTGCTACATGGCGCTGGGGGGGATTCCTTATTACTGGAAGCAGCTTGTGCGTGGGCTGAGCCCCGCGCAGAATGTTGAGGCACTCTTTCTTGCTCGAAACGGGCGACTGCGAATGGAGTATTCCGAGCTTTATTCATCCCTGTTCAAAAATCCGGAGCCCTACGAAAGAATCGTGTCGGAGCTGGGGCGAAGGGGGGCTGGCCTTACAAGAGAGGAAATAGCCTCTGGTGTCGGTATCGCGGAGTCTGGCACTCTTACGCGTTACCTTGAGGAACTTGAACAGTGCGGTTTTGTCCGAAAGTATTCGGTGCTCGGCAAGAAGAACAAGGGCGCTGTGTTCCAGCTGATTGACAGCTATACGCTCTTTCATTTCAAGGTCTTGGTTGCCGCCGAAGGCAAGGGCGAGCATTTCCTGGCATCATCGGTTGATTCTCGTTTTGTGGGCACATGGGAGGGACTTGCCTTTGAGCGTGTCTGCCTCATGCACGTTGACGAGATCAAGAAAGCCCTTCAGATAGGCGGTGTGGTCTGCGAGGTATTGCCTTGGCGCAGTTCAGGCGACGAACATGTGCAAATAGACATGCTGATCAACCGGAACGACGGAGTGATCAACCTGTGCGAAATGAAATTCTCGCGCGAGCCATACGAGCTTACGGCTGACGAACTTGCCCGCATGCAGAGACGGCGCAGGGTCTTCAAGGACGAGACCGGCACACGCAAGGCAGTGCATCTGACGCTGGTTGTCTCCCCCGAACTGAAAAAGAACGCCTACGCATACGACATACAATCCACCGTCACGATAGACGATCTCTTCCGCGAGTAGTCTCACGCATGATTTAAAAAGGGTCAGCTGTGCTGCCCTCGACAATTCCCCGCGAAACGCGGCAATCTGATATAATACAACCAAAGCATGATGGGCTCCCTGGCAAAACTCTGCCTGGCGGGCGCGGGGAGATGGTTCCAGATCAAAAGCCAAGGGCGCTGGTGCGCTTAAGGAGAATAAAAGATGCAAGCGAAAAAAGGGAAAAGGGAAGCGCGCATGGCGGGCGTTGTGCGCATGGCTGCGCTCTTGGCCGTGCTCTGCACGTCGGCCGCTGCGCTGGGATATTCGTTCCGCGAGGACTTCTCCGTGTCGGACGACGTCGGCGAGTCGTACGGCATCGACATCGAGCAGATGTCGCACTATTCGCACCGCCATGGCAGGGTGATGGACGGGCGCTATGCCATACTTCTGAACGGCAACTTGCATTGCCTAAGGACTCCGAAGCTGCGGGACTTCAGGCTCGCCCTCGACTGGAACATCGAGACTACGCATTCAGGTGGTCCCGGCTACGGGCTCGTCGTGCATTTCCGCCGCAACCGCGAAACAGGCGCGGGGCACATGCTGGAGCTGTTCATGGAGCGCAACACCTCCCGGTTCTCGTTCTCGCTCGACGGCAGGGACATCGCCGTGAGCGAGGGCTTCAGGGTGGACATGGAGAAGGTCCAGAGACTCATGCTGGAGGTGAAGGGGACTAAGGGACGCGTCTCGGCATGCGGAGTGGACGCGGCTTTCGAGCTGCCGGAAGGCGAGGCCGCCGGCCATGTGGCGCTTGACGCGGCAAGCGATTCGCAGCAGCAGCTCTACATCCGGGAAGTCGCGCTTGATTCGCCGGAGGAGCCGGCGAAGGAGAGGATCGCAGCCTGCAGGCTGCAGCTTGACAAGTCGCAGGGCTTCCAGATGCCGGTCGTCTACGACGTGACGCTGTCTCGCTATGAAACGGGCGAGACGCTCCTCGAGGCGGAGCTGTCGGGCACGACCGCGAGCCGTCCCCTGGAGGGCCGCGTCATAACAAACGGAGGCGAGTGGGGAAGCGTCCAGGAGAAGGTCGACACGCCGTATGTGCGTGTGCTGGACGCGAAGGGCGCAGAGTTCTCCAAGTGCAACTTCTGGAATGGCGAAAAGACGCTGCGCGACCCGTGCGTGCCGCGCCGCGGCAAGGGCACCGACGAGCCGTGGCCAAAACACATGAGCGTCGTGTACTTCGGATTCCCGTCTGCATGGTCCCTGGCAGCGGGCTACAGGCACGCGATTGCGCATCCGTGGCGCTTCGCCGAGGAGGGGCCGCGCGAGCAGATCGTTGCGCGGGACGGCAGGGTGCTCTACGACGGCACCCCGCTGCTGGGCAGGGCGACCGGGCTCAAGGTGAGGAGCCCCGCCGACAAGAGGCTGGTGTCCAAGATACCAGCCGACATCCCGAAGCGAGAGGCGGCGCTCAAGCACGCGCGCGAGCAGCACTACTTCTACGAGTCCGAGAAAGTTCGCTTCGACGTCGAGTCGTACTTCCTCGACGCGGAATGGTCGGCAGACGAGATGCATGTGGAAGCGAAGTTCACCGACGTATACGGCGACGCCGTGTCGCCGTCGACTACGTTGCGCGACAAGGGGAGCGAGCTCATGCCATGCGGCATCCGCCGCGCCACGACGGAGGTTTCGCTGGACGGATTCCTGAAGGTGGGCGTGTACAAGCTCGTCGTGAACGGCAGGACGACAGTGTTCGAGGTGCTACCGGACGACCCGAACGGACCGTGCCCGCCTCTGGCGTCCGGCCTGCCGACGTTCGTCTCGATGCCGAACGAGATCAAGTACCTCGAGCAGAACATCCTCGACCCGTGGGGAGACGTGGGCGGAGTGGCGCACTACTATTCAGTCGACAACCGCTATCCGCTCGTCGGCGACGGACTCGAGATCTGGCGGCTCATGTCCGTCTACCGCCGCTGGTGGTGGTGCTGGAACTGGAGTCGCAACTCGAACCGGCTCGAGATGCGGTCCGAGTGGAACAAGGAGCTCATCCGCCATGCCAACGCCTTCGGCGGCGCGGACGAGCGATACGCGTGGGACGGCCGGTACGAACTCGGCGTGGTGAACTACTACACGGGCTTCCAGCTGAAGCTCCTGCGCGACTTCCTGAAGGAGCGAGGGCTCGAGTCCAAGGTTCCGACGCCTGAGCCGTTCACCTACGAGGCCCTCAAGACGCTCTTCGAGACGTGCTGGCGCGACTGGGTGGACTACGCGCGGCCCCGCATAGACGCGAACGCGCAGGAGTTCGTGGACTACCTCCTTTCGGTGAACCCCAAGGTCGCCCAGGCCACGTACGGACCGTACGCCTACTACGTCACGCACTACAAGACGGCGTACCAGCTCACGTACGGCGGCTATCCGATGGTCGACGACCCCCGGCTGCGGCGGAACGGCTCCTTCTGGCTGTTCGAGGAGTACCACCATTCGTGCGACTATCCGCTCTTCAGGCCGGCATTCTTCGTCGCGACGTACGACCTGCACTTCGGCGACAGGAGCAGGCGCATCTTTCCGGAGATATACTACTCGGGCTGGGGCAGGTGCCTCGACGGCGCCGTCTACATGGCCCATCCGCTGTCGCGGACATACCTGGCCGACGTGCACCAGCGGCGCGTCGCGTACCAGTACGTGTACGGGACGCCCCAGTTCGCAAAGGGCGGCTACAAGTTCTGGAAGGACTACGGCTTCCACGCGCGCAACCCGGAGAACGGCGCGATGGAGGAATTCGTTCACGCATGGGGCAACATCGTGAAGAACGAGCCCAGGCGCGCCCACAAGGCGCCGTTCGTTGTGCACGACCTTGACGCGCTTCGCCGCAACGGTGAGTACTTCGACGAGGAGTGCAATTCCCGATTCCGCCTCTCGGCGAATAAGTGGAGGACGCTTTCGGACATCGGCAACTCGGCCGAGGACGACGTGGCGTACGCATTCGAGCAGGCCGTCGTCAACGGCTATGCGACGCCGGTCACGACGACGTTCGCCGACATCGGGGACGTCGATTCCGGCAAGGCGGAGTTTGTCGTCATCCCACCGATCGTGGAGGGCACGCCAAGACGGGTCTTGGACTCGATTCGCGCGCTTCACGACCGCGGCGTCGGAATCGTCGCGTTCGAACAGGTCGCAGGCCTCGAGGACCTCTTCGGCGTGAGGCGCGTCGCGGACAGACCGGTCGGCTATCTGCCGGGGGAGCCGTTCTCGCACAAGCTCGCGAAGGCGCGCTATGCCGCGGACGGCGCGGAGGTCCTGCTCTGGGCGGCGGAGAGGCCGGGCGCGGCGATGGACATCCCGCTCGTCGTCAAGAAGTCCGGCGCGAAGGGCCGCACGGTGTTCGTGAACGCCCCGGCGTCGTCGATCCGCCGCGTGTCGTTCCGGACCGTATTCCACTGGGGGCAGGACTCGCTTTCGACGAACTTGAAGGAGGCGATGCGCGAGGCCTACGCGTTCCTTGCGCCCGACCCCGCTGTGAAGAGCGACCACGGTCTGGTCTCGTCGGCGTTCAACGAACGCGGCGACCTGGTGGTGGTGGTGTCGGACGAGCCGCCGATCTACAAGGACCGCGAGGTCTATCCCGTTCCCATGCGTTTCGTCGTGCAGGCGCCGCGGATCGGCGAGGCGGAAATCAAGGCAGACGCGCCGTACTCGGTCGTCTCGCGCGGCAGGGACCGCGTCGTCGTTCGCGTCAGGATGGACCGCGACAGCGCGTACTTCTTCAAGTTCGCGCTTCCGCGCTGAAGGTCACTTCTTCTGCAGCCAGGCGCCGGAGTCGTCCTGATACCAGGCGCCGGCGGGCAGCCTCTCGCGTATCTTCAGCACGTGGCGCTTCTGCACGGACTCTATCGACGTTCCGTTGTTCTTCGCGACCTCTCCGAAGCGCTTCAGGCGCCTGGCGTTCTCCTCGGCGACGGCGAGCTTGTCATCGTCGGTAGCCTCGGGGCGGGCTTCCAGCATGGCCCTGTTGGTGATGCCGGCGGCCTTCCTGTCGACTAGGCCCTTTGCGGCCCCGAACGCGCCCTTCGACGACTTGGACGTCTCGTCGGCAAACGCCTTGTCGAGGTCCTTGTCGACCTTGAGGTTGACGTCCATCGTTATGTGTATCGGCTTGATCTCGCTTTCGGTCTTGAGCTGGATGCAGCCGCCTGCGCACATCGCCGCTGCCGCGGCGATCATCACTTCTGTCTTCATTGCGTTATCTCCTTGAGAACTTCATTCCAGTGTTGACGAGCTGGTCCAGGTCGCCCCGGAATGTCACGTTGAGGTTTACCGGAACTGTTGCGCCGCCTTGGGACGCGGTACCCTCCAGCTTCAGCCCGAGCGACGAGTCTTCCTCTCTCTCCCCGCGGCGGAGCTGGACCCTGAGCACGGTGTAGTCGAGGTTCGCCAGCGCCTTCGAGAGGTTGCCGCGCACGTCCTCCGACACGCCGCCCATCGCGAGTTTGTCGAGCATGGGGCGCGCGTCGGCTATGCGCACCTTGCCGGTCTCGCCGGGAGTGGAGAAGAGGTAGGCGTTCCTCAGACGCAGCTCCTTGCCGTCCTTCAGGTAGAACGGCAGCTTGCCGTGCAGCCTGCCCGTGGCCTCGCCGCGGAACCCGGAGACGCGCGCGAGGACCTCGCCGGCGTCCACGCCGTCGGCGTATATCGTCGCGCCGGCGCTCAGCTTCTCGGGGTCGAGGAAGAGCGAGTAGAGCTTCAGCTCCCCGCCGGCGCATCCCGCCCCGGCCTCCGTCACCAGGTATGCGCGGTCTGTTGCGCGGATGCTTGCGAAGACGTTGGTGAGGACGACGCCGTATGCCTCTACCGAATCGGCGTGCGGGAACATGGGCGAGATCTCCCTCCAGTCTGCAAGGCCCTTTGCGCCGAACCGGATGCGGAGGTTGTTCACCTTCACGGGGCGCGCCTTCTTGCCGACGTCCATCGAGGCGCAAACCCCGGACAGGGAGCCCTCGGCCGACCACGACGGCAGCGGGCGCTTCGGCGTGCATTCCCCGTCCGCCGAGAGCGAGAGCGTTCCCGAGCATGACAGGTTCGTCACCGCCGGCATGTCGAGGCGCGGGAGCATCAGGCCGAGGATGGCGTCGTCGGACGAGAGCCGGGCCTCCGGGACGAGTACGGCGAACCGCCAGTCCTTTGTGGATTTCACGTCGAAATCGCCGACGAGCCTCAGGGTCGTATCGGTAAGCTTGGCTGAGAACGAGCCATGCGCGCGCACGAGGCCGAAGCCGACTTTTGCCGTCGCCGTGAACGGCCAGTCCAGCATGAGCCCCTCTGCGCGTATGCGGAAGCCTCCATTTTCTCCGCGGCTCACGTCTAGGTGCGCCTTGACCCTATGGTTTTGGACGAGCTGCGCGGCCTTGCCCTTCAGGTATGGGGACGCGTCGAAATCGATCTCGGGCAGGGGGACGTAGGGGATGATCAGCGGAACGGACAGCACCAGCACGATGACGACGAGCAGAAGTGTGACCACCGTGATGATCAGCCGCTTCGCCCACTTGCCTTCTCTGTTTCCTGTACTGGTCGTTTCCATCGACATCGTGTATTATAGCACATTATCGGGGGTGAGTCCGCGAAGTGCATCCACCGCGAAACGCGACAGCGCCGCCGCGCCGTCCGCCGCCACTTGCGCCACGATGCGAGTTGTGCTATAATACGCGCCGTTTTCAGCCATATCGGAGCGTAGCGCAGTCTGGTAGCGCGTTTGGTTCGGGACCAAAAGGCCGAGGGTTCAAATCCCTCCGCTCCGACCATTGCAGAGAGTTCTGCCTGCCATGGCATCGATGTGGCTGTTGAATCGCCATGGAAATCACGTCAACGGCCAATCCGAAGCTCAAGTACGTAGTGAGGCTCCGCAGCTGCTCAGAGCGCGAGGAGTCGGGCGAGATGATTGTCGAGGGCTACCGCGAATGCCGCCGCGCGCTGGACAACGGCTACCGTCCAAGGGCGATATTCCACTGTCCGGAGTGCTACCTCAAGAACGAAAACGAGCCCGCGCTCGTGGAGGAATGCGCGCGCCTCGGGGCCGAGGTGTACACCTGTTCCCGCGCGTGCTTCGGCAAGATAGCCTACAAGGAGCGCCCGGACGGCCTGCTCATGGTCGGTCCGCATGTTTCCATCAGGCTGGCGGACCTCAGACTGCCGGAGAACGCGCTCGTAATAGTCACGGAGTCCATCGAGAAGCCTGGCAACCTCGGCACGATACTCCGTTCCGCAGACGCGGCGAAAGTTGCGGCGGTGATAGTGTGCGACCGCACGACCGACATCCACAACCCGAACGTTGTCCGGGCGTCTACGGGAACGATGTTCTCCGTGCCGATCGTCGAGGCCTCGTCCGACGAGGCGCTCGCGTACCTGAAGTCGCATGGCTTCAGGGTTCTCGCCGCCACGCCGCACGCCGAGAGGCTCCACTTCGAGGTCGACCTGACCGGCAACGTCGCAATCGCCCTTGGCGCCGAGCAGTACGGGCTCACCGAGAAGTGGATGGACGGGGCGGAGCTCCGCGTGCGCATCCCGATGCTTGGGATGGCCGACTCGCTGAATGTCTCCGCGGCGGCGACGATCCTCGTGTACGAGGCGGTGCGCCAGCGCATCGCGGCCGGGCTGGACACGGTGCCGGCGGCGGTCCCGTGGCACGGCGAGGGCAGACACGACCACTAGCGAAAGGAACAGGAAGTCAAGATGGCATCATACGGAAAAGAAGAAGTGCTTGCGTTTCACCGCGGCGGGAAGGTGGCGGTGTCGCTGCCGAAGCCGCTCAGGACAAAGGACGACCTCTGCCTTGCGTACACGCCAGGCGTTGCGCACGCCGTGAAGGCCGTCGCCGCCGAGCCGAAATCCGTCTACGAAGTCACGGCGAAGCCGAACCTGGTCGCCGTCGTGTCGGACGGCACCGCCATCCTCGGCCTGGGAGACCTGGGCGCGGCGGCGTCCATCCCCGTCATGGAGGGCAAGGCCGTCCTGTTCAAGTCGTTCGGCGACGTGGACGCCTGGCCGGTGCCTCTCGACCATTGCCGCGTCGGAGGGGCCAGCAGCGGCAAGACGGATCCGCAGCGCGTCATCGACGCCGTGGCTGCGATCGCGCCGCAGTACGGCGGCATCAACCTCGAGGACATCGCGGCGCCCGCGTGCTTCGAGATCGAGGACCGCCTCGACGCGGCGCTCGACATCCCGGTCTTCCACGACGACCAGTGGGGGACCGCCGTGATCGCGCTTTCGGGGGTGATGAACTACGCGCGCCTCGCAGGGCGCGAGCTGGACTCCCTCAAGGTCGTCATGAACGGAGCCGGCGCGGCCGGAATACGCATCTGCGACATGCTCAAGGCCGCAGGGGTCAAGGACGTGACGATGTGCGACAGGAAGGGGACGATTCGCCCCGACCGCGACGACCTCAACCCGTTCAAGGCCCGCCACGCCGTCACCACCGCGGCAAAGACGCTCAAGGAGGCCGTGGCGGGAGCGGACGTGTTCATCGGCGTCTCGGCGGCAAACGTCCTGTCTGGCGACGATGTGAAGAGTATGGGGGAGTTCCCCGCGATCTTCGCGATGGCGAACCCAGACCCGGAGATCACTCCGGAGGAGGCCGCGAAGGCTCTCGCGGGCCGGCGCTACGTCATGGTGACCGGTCGCTCCGACTATCCTAACCAGATAAACAACGTGCTCGGATTCCCGTACCTGTTCCGCGGCGCGCTTGACGTTCGCGCGACGACGATAAACACCGACATGAAGGTCGCGGCGGCCAATGCCCTGGCCAGGCTCGCGCGCCAGGACGTGCCGGACGACGTGAAGGCGCTCTATCCGGGCGAGACGCTGGAGTTCGGGCCGGAGTACATCATTCCGAAGCCTTTCGACCGCCGTCTCTTCGTGGAGGTGTCGTTCGCCGTCGCCGAGGCGGCAGTCAAGAGCGGCGTCGCCCGCGCCAAGGTGGACCTCTCCGCGTATCGCCTCGACCTCGAACGACGCAATGAGGCTCGACAGGCGAATACTTGAGATCCATCCCGACTTCTCGCGGTCGCGGATAGAGGGCCTCATAAAGGCCGGGTTCGTAACGGTCAACGGCGAGACGGCCGCCAAGGCCGGCATGTCCGTCGGCGCGGAAGACGCGATCATCGTTACGATCCCCCCGCCGGTCCCTGCCGTTCCGGAGCCGGAGGCCATCCCGCTGGACGTCGTCTTCGAGGACGCCGACATCCTCGTCGTCAACAAGCCGCCGGGACTTGTCGTCCACCCCGCCCCGGGGCATTTCACCGGCACTCTCGTCAACGCGCTTCTCCACCACTGCCCCGCGCTGGCCGGAATCGGCGGCGTCGCCAGGCCGGGAATCGTGCATCGCCTGGACCAGGACACGTCCGGACTCATCGTGGTGGCGAAGTCGGAGGCGGCGATGGCGGGCCTTGCCGCGGCGTTTTCCAGCCACAGGAACGTGGAGAAGGTGTACCTTGCAGTCTGTCACGGCAGGCCTTCGCTCGATGCCGGGCGCATCGAGAACATGATCGGCCGTCATCCGGTGGACCGCAAGCGGATGGCCGTTGTCGAGAGGAACGGAAAGCTTGCCATAACGAACTGGCGCGTCCTGGGCCATTCCGAGGAGAAGCGCGTTTCAGTCGTCGAATGCCGCATCGAGACAGGTCGTACGCACCAGATAAGGGTGCACATGGCGGCGTTGCGGTGCCCCGTCGTCGGCGACGCGACGTACGGCAGCGCCTCCCGCGACAGACTCCTGCGTCCGGTGCCTGCTCGGCAGATGCTTCATGCGTGGCGTCTTTCGCTGCGTCACCCCGTTACGCGAGAGCCGATGGATTTCAAAGCCCCCGCGCCGGCGGACATGGCGCCTTACCTGGAGTCGGCCGGCATCGGCCATGCGGAGGAGTAGCGATGTCTGCGGCGTTGCTGTCAGTTGCGATTGTCCTGATGATTGCGGGCTTGATCGGATGCGTAGTTCCAATCGTCCCCGGTCCGGTTCTCGCCTATTGCGGCCTCCTGTGCATGATTCCAACTTCAAAGGCGCCGTCCTCCCTCGTCATTGCGGTCTTCGGAGCGGCTGCGCTCGTCGTGACGGTGCTTGACTATGTCGTGCCCGCTCTTGGCGCGAAGCGGTTCAAGTGCTCCAAGTACGGGACATGGGGTTGCGCGATCGGGACTTTCGTCGGCATATTCTTCTTTCCGCTGGGGATCTTGCTTGGGCCTTTCTGCGGCGCGGTTGTCGGCGAGCTGCTTGCGCGCAAGAGCGCGGGCGAGGCCTTATGGGGCGGATTTGGCGCGTTCCTGGGCTTTCTCTCCGGCGTTCTGATGAAGATTGTCTTCTGCGCGGCGACCATCTTCTTCTATTTCCGCAGCTTCTTGGTAACCATCGGGGGCTGATTCAGGCTTGAACGGGAATGGTGCGGCGCATCCGCGCGAAGCTCAGTTGACTTCGGCGGCGAGAATATGATATACTACACACAACATTTGGGGATATAGCTCAGTTGGTAGAGCGTCTCAATGGCATTGAGAAGGTCAGGGGTTCGACTCCCCTTATCTCCACCAATCCCAAAGCAGGTTTTGCCCAATAGAATCAAGGGTCAAATGCACTTTTTGTTTTCCGAATCCATTTCCGTTTTGGACTATGATTATGTGTGGAGAATAGAACAAAGCAGGGAACGAAGGTTGATGCGTGCGCGTTCAGGCTCTCCCCGTATATGCTACAATATACTCGTTACTGAACAAATCGGCCACAAGACCCGAAAGGATCATCGACATGAAGAAAACAGCATTGATTGCCTGCCTGGCATGCGCATTCGCCGCGACTACGGTCTCCGCGCGGAATCATCACGACGACCGGCGCGACGACACCCACGAGTCGCGGTTCTGGACGCCGATAGGGCTCTCCATCCTTACGCCGCCGGTGCAGCTGCCCAGCCCGTCCCATTCCGTCTTCGGCGCGATGCTCAACCTCGGCTACGGACAGCTGGACAACCTGACCTTGCTCGACAGCAGCGCAGGCGGCGCGTTGGTGTTTCCGATCTTCAACCTGGGGTTCTAGCCGGCATCATCCCGCCGGCGCCCGGCGGAAGTCCTTGAACTTGACGCCGAAGCGGGAAAGGTACTTGGTCAGTCGGTCGGAGTCGTTGCTCGACTTCTTCGCCATGCGCGATACGGCGAACAGCTTCTTCGCGGCGTCCGCGGCGGTGTCCGAGGCTCTGCAGACCGCGGCGACGTGGGCGAACTGCACGAGGTCGAATTCGTCGAACCGCGCGGAGTAGTCGTTGCCCAGCAGCGCCGCGAGGTCCTTGTCGTCGACGGCGCCGCCCGACGCCGCGGTGCGCGGATTCGCGCCATGCGAAGACCTCGCGATCTCGTCCTCCACCACCTCTTCCGTTATGCGGCCGCCGTCCGAGAGCGTCGCCATCCTCACTATCATGGCGTTCAGGTCGCGGAAGTTCCCCGGCCAGCTGTTGGACGGGGAAAGCGCAAAGTCCATGAAGCGCTTGCGCGCCTCCTTGCTGAAGGAGATGAGCTTGCCGGACTTCTCCGAGAACCGCGCAAGCTCGTACTCCAGGTTCGGCTCGATGTCCTCGCGCCGCTCTGCTAGCCCTGGCAGGCTGAAGCTCCAGAGGTTTATCCTGGACAGAAGGTCCGCGCGGAAGTGCTTGTCGGCCACGTCCACCGCAAGGTCGCGGTTGGTGCCACAGATCAGCTGGAAGTCGCTGTGTTCGTCCTTTGCCGCGCCGAGCGGACGGAAGCACTTCTCCTCGATGGCCTTGAGGAGCATCGCCTGCGCTTCGAGCGGCAGCTCCCCGATCTCGTCTAGGAACACTATTCCGCCGTCGGCCTCCTTGAGGAACCCGTCGTGGTCCGCGCCCGCGCCGGAATACGCGCCTTTCTTGTGCCCGAACAGAGCCGATTTTGCGAGGTCTCCGCCGAGCGTCGCGCAGTTGACGGCGACGAACGCCCCCTTGACCTTCTTGGACTGCTTCTTGAGAAGGTATATCTGCTCGGCGAGCTGGCTTTTCCCCGCGCCCGTCGGACCCGTCAGCAAGATGGGCGCCGAGGACCGCACCGCCACCCGCTCGATCGTCTCGATGAGCTTGTTGAACGTGGCGTTCTTCGTGTCGATTCCCTGCTTGAGGAACGAAAGGTCGTTCTGGCGCTCGATTTCGAAGCGTTTCGCGAGCTTGTCGTACTTAGACAGGTCAAGGTCGATTATGTTGCACGTGCCCTTGGAATCCTTGGAGTGGCGCACATGCCCCTCTTTCGGCGATGTCTGCACTATCTTGGCGGAAAGATGGTGCGACTCCACGAGAAGGAAGAGGCATATCTGCTCTACGTGCGAGCCGGTCGAGATGTGGATGTAGTACTGTGCCGATTCCTTGTGGAAGCAGGGGGACTTCGCGTAGTCGTAGAACTTGCCGTAGACTTCCTCGAAGTCCCACGGGTCTTTGAGCTGGATGATGTCGAAGACGACCTTCGTCTCGGGCGAGACGCTTGCGATGTCCGCCTTGATCCGCTCGGCTAGGTTCGTGTACTCGGAATTGAAGATGAGGTGAAGTTCGTCGATTGGAAGCTCCTCCTGCTGGACAAGTCCGATGTTCGGCCGCCACGTGTCCCATCGCGACGGTCCCGCGCCGCCATGCGCGTCCTTCTGCGTCCCTAGTACGGAAATGACAACTGTCTTCGTTTTCATGCCGCGTATTTTACCAAAACCCTCTCACCGTGTATATAAGAAGATTATAGTGACTATAACTTTGGATAGATTCTGCGGTGTGGAACGAAAGGCGATCTTTGCGCCTGAGGTAGTGAGATTATGGTGCGGACGAAATCTCAGTGAAGAAGACCTGTGATGTTATCTGCAGGAAATGGGCGTCTTTTGTGGCAATTGTCGCTTTATAACAAATCCTTTGTTCGGATTCCTGCGTTAGAAGTCCTTTGCCTTGCTATGTTGGCACGCCCTGTGCTTATATCAAAGCGTCGCTTAAAGGCGGCAGTTTTTCACAGAGGGCAGAGGTTTGAAAGGAGTATGCAGGTATGAGTCGTTCGTTCAGGCATCGCGGCTGGTTGACGGGTCTGCCGGGGAGGAAATTTGGCAAGAGACTTGCCAATCACATTGTTCGGCGGGCGGCAGATGTCCCGTCTGGGCGGTGTTATCGAAAGTTCTATTGCAGTTACAACATCCGCGACTATGTTTTTCCGGCTCGGCCAAAAGGTTCGAGTCCCGACGCATACAAAGACTGGATGAAGTGAGGAGCGACAATGACAATACAGGAACTGAAAATCGTGTCCGGAGGACAGACCGGGGTTGACCAAGGGGCGCTCGAGGCGGCCGTCGACCTCGGCATCGAGTGGGGCGGATGGGTGCCGAAGGGCTGGCGCGCAGAGAACGGGACGGTGCCCGAGCGCTTCCGCGCGAAGATGCGGGAGCACGAGAGCGCGAACTACATCGTGCGGACGAAGAAGAACGTAGCCGACTCACACGCGACGCTGATCCTGACGGACGCCTATCCGCTCTCGGGCGGAACGCTGCGGACGCGCGACTTCTGCACGAACCTGATGCGGTCGCACTTCGTCGTCTCGTTCGGCGAGGCGAACGCCGCGGAGAAGGTGCGCAAGTGGCTCGGGCAGTTCTTCGCCGCAGAGCATCCCGTGCCGTTCGTCCTCAACGTCGCGGGCCCTCGCGAAAGCAAGTCGCCCGGCATCCAGTCCCGCACCCGTCTCTTCCTCGCCGAGGTGCTCAACGGTATGTTGGAAGAATGAATGGACGGTTGTAATGCCCGAATTTATTGTTGCAGTGATGATTGGAATACCCGGAAGCGGCAAGACGACGTTTTGCCGTGAGCGGCTGTTTCCGCATCACTTGTACATCTCGCTCGACCAGTTGCGGACGCGGTCCGCCGAGGCGGAACTGTTCGCCTTTGCGCTGAAGCGGCGGAAGAATTGCGTGATCGACAACACGAACATCAACCTGCTTGAACGGGCACGCTACATCCCCGACGCGAGAAGGTCGGGTGCGCGTGTCGTCGGATATTTCTTTGAACCGAATCTGGAGGCATGTATCGAGCGAAACGCGAAGCGCGTTGGGAGAGCCCGCGCCCCAGAACATGTGATCCGGCAGAAATTGTCGCGATTTGAACGCCCGAGCCTACGCGAGGGTTTTGACGCGCTCTATCGCGTGAAGGTTACGGAGAAAGGATTTGCTGTGGAGGTGTCGGATGAGAAAGAATAATCTTGGCGAGAGAATGAAGGAATACGAGCGCGCGAGCGAAGTGAAGCTCACGCGTCGACTGCCGATGGTCATCCGTCTGGACGGCAAGGCATTTCACTCCTGGACGAAGAAATCTGGATGCGCACGCCCGTTTGATCACAGATTGATGGAGATGATGTTCGGCTTGACGCAGTACCTGTGCGAGAACATCGGCGGAGCAGAGTTGGCATACACGCAGTCGGACGAAATATCGATCCTTGTCCGTGACGATCAGAACATCGACACGGGCGCATGGTTCGACAAGCGGCTTCAGAAGGTGGTGTCGGTTGCGGCATCCTTGGCGACGTATTGGTTCAACGTCAACAACATTTTTGAAAAGAAGGCACCTGCCTTTTTCGACGCACGGGCGTTTGTCCTGCCGGAACATGAAGTGCGGAACTATTTCATTTGGCGGCAGGAGGACGCCACGACGAACAGCCTCTCCATGTTGGCGCAGAGTTTGTATCGCCACAATGAACTTCAGAACAAGAAGTGGGCCGAGTTGCAGGAGATGTGCTGGCAGAAAGGGCATAACTGGAACGATCTGGAGGTGGTCGAGAGGCGAGGCGCATGCGTCAATCGCCATGAGGTCGAGGTCGCTGGACGAGACGGTCCCGTGAAGCGCATGAAGTTCTTCGTCGACCGAAACATCCCCATATTCACGTCACCTGACGCCGATGTCTGGTGGAGCGCATTCGTGGTGTCTGGAGAGCAGACACTAGAATTGAAAGAACGGCCTTAAAGTCATGAAGTATGTTTTCTACATAAGCAAGTCGGGGTCGGACGAATGGACGACATATCGTCGCGACACCGAGAAACGAAACGGAGACTCGTGGCATTTACCAAAGGGAGACGAACCAGCGGAGCAGTTTGATGTTCCGCGTATTCTGGCGAAATTGAAAGATGATCCTGAATTGCGGGAGAAGTCGGAGGGACGGTGCCAATTTCGGCAGGTCCACATAGATGGTCGTGAAATTGAGGCGATATGTGTCATGACGGACTATTCGCATGCGGCTGGTGTTGCCGGTGCGATTGGCCGTCTTTTGTATGACGAGCCGGGTGTGTCGCTGTTTGATGCCGAGCGTGGCATGATGGAGATCTCCAAGTGGTCTGATATTCCAGACGAAGGGTTCATCGCCGCGCGACAGGCATACAGGCGATATCGATCGGCAATTATACAAAAGTTCCTTCCGCAAAGAAACTATGCCGCAAGGGTAGCGTACTTCAAAATTGACGAAGAATGCATGTTCAACTCGTTGCATATCACCGTGAGCGTAACGGCGCTGGAAGGCGACTTCAAGGAATGCATTAGTCGGTTTGATTCGGTCATAAGGGAAGTTGCCGGCGAACTGGGCGACGAGGTGGACTGCAAAAGTGGATGCTTTTCTGTCTGCCACAATGATTGGTATCTTTTCAACTTCGTGCTCGAGGGAGTGGGGAAGTGCCCTCAGTGGCTTGGCTGGATGGATGATGGACAGCCCAAGATGGAGTTGTTGAACAGGTGCGGAATCTGGAAGACTCGCAAGGCCATTGCCAAAATGCCAAAGGGCGAGATGGAGCACATTCAGTCGCGGCTACACAATGGTGAAGGTCTTGTTGCCAATTCATGCGAAAGGGACCTTGCAGACAGGTTCGTAAATAGCTATAAGCTGTCGAGGATGATTGCAAAGCATAGGTTTGACATTGTTTATGGAGATCGTCCGAATGAGTATCATGCATTGGTGTCTTTCGATATTAGCGCCAGGGAGTGTGCTTGGGATAGTGAGGATACATTCTCTGCAATTCATTTCTGCGAAGAAGAGTTGTCATATGTGCTGTTGGGCGTAATAAATGAGATCATCCCTTCATATTGGGACTATTTCTACGAAAGATTCTATGTCAGGCCGGATGAAGCTTGCCGGATAGAGGCCAGGATGAAAGAAGTTCGTGAAATCGTCAGAAAGAACCCTTGCGATCCAGTCTTGGGTGGGCTAGTGGATTGGTTGATGCGCTCGCCGTTTGCGGACGATTGGGGCTCATTCCCCGAGGAGATGGATTCTGATGAAGCCCGAAAAAAGAGCCTGTTCAAGCATCGCCGTGATCTCGTCGCCTTTTATGATATGTTTATTAGGTGGCTGGATTGTGCGTGTCATGGCGGATTCTTTGTTACGGGACCATAGTGGTGACTGATATGAAAGGGCAAATGATATGATGCTTGACCTCATGTCGAAAGAAGACTTCTCTTGCTTCCTAAATTGTCTTTCGCCGAGAGACAACGTGGCGAGCCGAATATGATATAATACGCGGCGCCATGAGAAAACAGCATTGTCAGCATTGTCGGGCGCATAAGCCCGTGTGACGTTCCGGACCTCGGATTGTCCGGAACTTCTGTAACGTGTTCCGCAGTCAATCCAAAGAGGTCCAGAAATGACAATCATCTCCCAGCAGGGAAAACCAATCGACATACCCCGTTCCGGCACGTTCGCCGATTTGCTCGTACGTTATATCCGCGAGCGGAACGGCGGTGACGCTCCTGCCGTCTACAGTGCCGCTCGAATCGACCGCCGGACGTACAGCGCAATCGTGTCGAATCCGTTCCGCGCGGTTTCCAAGAGGACTGCGATTCAGTTCGCTCTGGCTCTCCGACTCGGACGTGGCGATGCGGATCGGCTGCTCCTTGCTGCTGGGTATGCGCTTTCGCCCGCGATACCCGAAGACGTCGTCGTCTCCGCATTCATTGCCAGCGGCGAGTACGACATGTTCAAGATCAACGAGCGCCTTTCTGCGCTAGGAATGAAGGTCATGAGCTGATTTCCATATAGTCCGGTTGCCAATACTGGAACAGGCAACGGTCTGCAACACCGTAAATGCGGGTTCGATTCCCGTCCGGACTTCCAGCAATGTTGTCCATGGTCGAGAGGTCAAGACGCAGGATTGTGACTCCTGAAATCGCGGGTTCGAATCCCGTTGGACAACCCAATGTAGTAGTATCTGTTTGTATAATATATGTATTTTTGTATAGTTTTTTGTGGCTTGAGCAGGTCAAACTCTGGTGAAGAAATAATGCGATTATGGTGCGGACGAAATCTCAGGGAAGGAGACCTGTGATGTTATCCGCAGGAAATAGGCATTTTGCGGTAATTCTCGCTTTATCACAAATCCTTTGTTTGAATTCTTGCGTCCGAAGTTCTTTGACGCGATCCGTTGGCACGCCCTGTGCTACATTGAATGCTAGGAGGGTAGCTCAGCGGTTAGAGCAGGGTCCTTATAAGGCCTTGGTCGGGGGTTCAACTCCCTCTCCTCCTACCGGCATCGCCCTCAAGGTGTAACGTTTTCTGGCGGAATGCGTTTATGCAGGTGAGGCGACGAAAGGAAAGTCAAGGCGAATGAAGACGAACTTAGAGAACATGCGCGCGAAGTTGCGGATGATGAATCTGCGACTTGGACGCTATTGCTCGGGGTTCGTGAACTGAAGCCTGCTGGAGACGCCAGCAGTCGGAAGAAGAGGCCGGCCCCGCGCACGCGAGGGCCGGCCTCTTTGCATACATTGATCTTTCATAGAATACGGAACCGTAGCCCAACTGGCAGGAGGCACTTGCTTGAGGTGCAAGGCAGTGCGGGTTCGAATCCCGCCGGTTCCACCAACGCTCCCGTGATGCAATCGGCAGACATCGGATACTCAAAATATCTGTTCCTGCGGGTTCGAGTCCCGCCGGGAGCACCAAAAGGGCCTGTGATGCAACTAGGCAGACATACTGCGTTCAGACCGCAGGTCTTTGCGGGTTCGACTCCCGCCAGGCCCACCAACATGAAAAGGACTTGAAGAGATGGAAAAGATAGATGACTCGATATGTGCGAGGATAGAGAATGGCGACGAGCGGGATTGGACGGCGTTCTACGCCGCCTTCGCGCCCGTCATGCGCGCCTACGCCGTTCGCCGGGGATGCGACGAGCCCGATGACGTCGTACAGGACGTGTTCGTCAGGTTCGTTGCCGCAATTCGCAGCGGATTTTTCCACGGACGGAGCGCGGCCGAGACGTGTTCGTACTTGAAGACCCAGGTGTCTCGCCAGGTTATAGACTGCTACCGGCGAGCGAAGGCCAGATGTCGCGACAAGACTGTTGAACTCGATGAGTTCGCGGTGTCTGTCAGTGTCGTCGCGCCGCAGATCGTCGAGGCCAGGGAGGAAGAGGCATTTCGGATCCGCGCGCATGAGCGCATAAAGTCCGAATGGCGGTGTTCCGCCCGCACATGGGCGATTTTCGACGCCTGCACGTTTGGCGGACGCAGCGCGGTGGACGTCGCGCGGGAGTTTGGAGTTGCTCCCGGAACAGTGCGCATCATCCGCCACCGCGGACTGGCACGCCTGAAATCCGCGGGAAAGCGAAACGGATGATGTAACGACATTTCATGGAATGCGTTTAGTGTAATGGCACTTGACTGCGGGATCGACTGGAGTGGCTCCCAGCGGCAGCCTCATAAGCTGCATGACGTCGGTTCGAATCCGACTCCCGCATCCATTCATGTACGTATAAAACTTTATATCAATTATTCCATACGATAGGCGGTGGCGGCGGAATGGACGGAATTGCGCCGGTTTTGGAGTTGGCACAGATTGTGCTACCTATTTCGTAGCTAATCTTAATGCGTATGTCGCCAACGGTGTCATCGCATTGAAAGGAGCATCGCACATGAGCAGATCAGTTAGAAAACATGGATGGCTTGGAGGGGGAAAGTGGAAGACTTTCGCAAAGGGCTTCGCCAACAGGCGTGTTCGTCATGCCGTAGACGTGCCTTCCGGTGGTCTCTACAGGCGAATCTTCGACAGTTACATGATCTGCGACTACATGCTGGAGGCAAGGCCGAAGGGGTCGTGCCCGGCGGCGTATAAGGATTGGATAAAGTAATCACACACATGAAAGACTTCATCGAGATAGACGGGTCGCAAGGCGAGGGCGGGGGACAGGTTCTCCGCACCTCGCTGACGCTGAGCGCGGTCACCGGGCAGCCGGTGCGGATCGAGAAGATCCGCGCCGGACGCGAGAAGCCGGGGCTGAAACGGCAGCACCTGACGTGCATCAAGGCCGTCGCGGCGATTTGCGGCGCGAAGGCGTCCGACGTCGAGGTCGGCTCGGGCGAGCTGGAGTTCGTCCCCGACGCGATAATGGGCGGAGACTACCGCTTCGACATCGGAACGGCCGGCAGCGTCACCCTAGTCGCGCAGACGGTCATCCCCGTCCTGCTTAAGGCCGACGTCCCCTCGACCGTCACGATCACCGGCGGGACGCACGTGCCGTTTTCGCCCGTCTGGGACTTTTTTGCCGAAACCTATCTCCCCGAGCTGCGTCGAATGGGGGCGCGCGTCGAGGCGGAGATAGACCGATGCGGATTCTATCCCGCCGCAGGCGGAATGGTGAAGCTGCGCATCTGGCCGTATGACGAGACTAAGAAGCCGGACAGATACGAGCTTACGGACCTCGGCGCATACAGGGGCGGCGTCGTGAAGGGCGTTGTCTCGCATCTGCCGCGCTCGATTGCGGAGGCGGAGGTCGGCATCGTTGGCGCGCAGCTTCGTGAGCTCGGACTCAAGCACGACATCAGCGAAGTGGACGCGATGGGCCCTGGCAACTACTGCTGCGTCAAGCTTGACTATGAACGCGCGACGGTCGCTTTCTCGGGCGTTGGCACTTACAACAAGTCGCGCAAGGCCGTCGCGAACGAAATCGTCCAGCAAGTGCGCGAGTTCGTGAAGTCCGGCAAAGCATGCGAAAAGCACCTCGCCGACCAGATGCTTCTGCCGTTGAATGTGCTATTGGGAGATGAATGGAACAGTGATTGGGAATGCCTACGCTGGGCCATCGACGTGCAAAAGGAGACGCTGCACTACAAAACGAACAAAGACGTGATCTTGGAGTTTGCCGAGTCCATCAGAAACTGACTCTGCGAACTCTGCGTGAGATTAAGAACCACGAAATACACGAAGCACACGAAAAGAAGTTTGAAGAGAAAAGAAAATGAAGTGGGAGAAGTTTGACGAGGGCTGGTCGATGCCCGTGAAGAGCTGGTGCGAGAACTGCGAGGAGGGCGCCGTGAAGCAGGCGGCGAACCTCGCGCGGCATCCTGCGCTATACCACCATGTCGCGTTGATGCCGGACGCGCACCTCGGCTACGGCATGCCGATCGGCGGCGTGGTGGCGGCGGAGAACGCCGTCATCCCCGCGGCAGTCGGGGTGGACATCGGCTGCGGGATGATCGCGACGGAGACGGACATCCCGGCGGAGCGCTTTGCGGACATGTCGTTTCGCCGCGCGTTCCAGGAGCGGCTCAAGGAGCGCATACCGGTAGGCGAGGGCGTGTCGCACAAGGAGACGCAGAACTGGGAAGGCTTCGAGGAATACACTGCGAACAACGGCATGCGCTCGGACCTCTGGCCGTCCAAGCTTGACCGCATGAACCTCGGCACGCTAGGAGGGGGCAACCACTTCATCGAGCTGCAGAAGTCCACCCTCCTTCGCGATCCGGGGTCGGCTACGGAGGGCGAGCGGCATGAGTCAAAGGTGTGGCTGATGATCCACTCCGGTTCGCGCAACCTCGGCAAGCGCATCGAAGAGCACTACCATCGCATCGCGAACCGCCTCTGCACGCGCTTCCGCGTGCCGCTCGCCGACCCCGACCTCGCGTTCCTGCCGATAGAGGAGGCGGACGGGCACAATTACTTCACCGACATGCTCTTCGCGCTTCGCTACGCCCAGGAGAACCGCCGTCGCATGATGGAGGCGATGAAGGGAACTGTCGCGGAGTTCGTCCCGGAGGCGAACTTCCTGCGCACCATCGACATCCACCACAACTACGCGGCATGCGAGGAGCATTTCGGGAAGAAGGTGTTCGTGCACCGCAAGGGCGCGACGTCGGCGAAGCTCGACGAGATCGGGGTGATCCCCGGCTCGATGGGCACGGCGAGCTACATAGTTCGCGGGCTCGGCAACCCGGATTCGTTCACGAGCTGCTCGCACGGCGCGGGCCGGCGCATGAGCCGTGTCGCCGCTTCGACCACACTGACGGTGGAGGAGTGCGACAAGGCGATGGACGGCATTGTGTGCGAGCGCTGGCACAAGTACAAGGGCTTCGGCAAGGCGAAGGGACGGCTTGACCTGTCCGAGGCGCCCCAGGCGTACAAGGACATCGAGGACGTGATCGCGTCCGAGCGCGATCTCGTCGAGCCGCTTGTCCGCCTCGTTCCCCTCGCCAGCCTCAAAGGATGAGCCGCGGCCTTGCGCGGCGGGGGGCATTTTTGGTATAATTTTCTTTCCGCGCTCAAAGACGAGGCGGACGCGGCAGAAAACCGCGAACGTAAACAAACTAGGCAAAAGAACAATAATGGCAATTCGCAAGCCAACCCCGGCTGCCGCCAAGTCCGCCGCGATGGCGGAGATCATGGCAGAGGCCGGAGAGTCCAAGTACAGGAACGGCAGCCTCATCGAGGGCACCGTAAGCGCAATCAAGGGAGATGACGTCTTCGTCGACATCGGCTACAAGTCGACGGGCATGATAGGCATCGACGAGTTCGGCGAGGGCGCCGAAGTCAAGGTCGGCGACAAGGTCACCGTCATGCTCCGCGAGCTGGAGAACGACAAGACCGGCATGGTGGTGCTCTCGAAGAGGGCGGCGGACGACAAGATCCGCTGGGACAAGATCCTCGAGCGCTACGTCGAGGGCTGCGTCGTCACCGGCACGATCAAGTCGGCGGTGCGCGGCGGGCTGCTCGTCCAGATCGACGACGTCGAGGCGTTCCTCCCCGGCAGCCAGGTCGAGGTCGCTCCCGTCAAGGAGCTCGAGCCCTACGTCGGGCAGACATTCGACTTCAAGGTCATCAAGATATCCAACGAGCGTCGAAATCTCATCGTCTCGCGGCGCGAGCTCATCGAGGGCCAGCTCGCCGAGAAGAAGGCCGAGCTGCTCGCGTGCCTGCAGAAGGGCGAAGTCCGCAAGGGCCGCGTGAAGAACATCACGGACTTCGGCGCGTTCGTCGACCTCGACGGAATCGACGGCCTCCTGCACATAACGGACATGAGCTGGGGCAGGGTCAAGCATCCCAGCGAGATACTCAAGGTGGGCCAGGAGATCGACGTCATGGTGCTCGACGTCGACCGCGACCGCGAGCGCATCTCGCTTGGCCTCAAGCAGACCACCGAGAACCCCTGGAATTCGATTCAGGACCGCTTCCCGGTCGGCGCCCGCGTCTCCGGCAAGGTCGTCAACCTCGCCGCTTATGGCGCGTTCGTCGAGATCGCCCCCGGCATCGAGGGCCTCGTGCACATCAGCGAGTTCAGCTGGACCAAGCGCGTTGCGCGCGCCTCCGACGTGCTGTCGGTCGGCGACGAGGTCCAGGTCGTCGTGCTCTCCGTCGACATGGAGAACCAGAAGATCGCGCTTGGCATCCGCCAGACGCAGGCGAACCCCTGGGACACGGTGCAGGAGCGCTTCCCCGTCGGGTCCAAGGTCAAGGGCAAGGTCCGGAACTTCACGGCGTACGGTGCGTTCATCGAGCTCGAGGAGGGCATCGACGGCATGATCCACGTCAGCGACATGAGCTGGACGCGCAAGATCAACCACCCGTCCGAGTGCCTTCAGAAGGGGCAGGAGGTCGAGGCGGTCGTCCTCGACGTCAATCCGAAGGACCAGCGCATCTCGCTCGGCCTCAAGCAGGCCCAGCCCGACCCGTGGGACAAGATCGCGCAGAAGTTCCCCGTCGGATCCGTCGTCAAGGGCAAGGTGTCGAAGATCGCCTCGTTTGGCGCTTTCATCGAGCTCGAGGACGGCGTCGACGGCCTTGTGCACATCTCCCAGATATCCGACCAGCGCGTCGACAAGGTCAAGGACGCGCTTGACGTCGGCCAGGAGGTCGAGGCGCGCGTCGTCAAGGTCGACCGCGGCGAGCGCCGCATCGGCCTTTCGATCCGCGCGATGTCCATGTCCGACGCCGAGGTCCAGGCGCTTGCCTCCGAGTCCTCGGGCGAAGACTCCGACTCGCGCTCGACGTCCACGTCCGGCAGCGAGAATCTTGGCGGTCTCTCCGCTGCGTTCGACAACGCCTTTGCGAACGTCGAATGGCAGCCCGGCGAGGCCAACTGATAAATCCCAGGCGAAAGGAACACGAAAATGTCCAGAGTTTGCGAGATTTGCGGCAAGGGGCCGTCGGTCGGCAACGTCGTCGTGCGCAAGGGCTCTCCGAAGTACAAGGGGGGCATCGGCCTGCACACGACAGGCATCACGAAGCGTCGATTCCTGCCCAACCTGCAGTCGGTGCGCGTCGCCGACGACAAGGGCAACGTGCGCCGCATGAGCGTCTGCACGCGCTGCATAAAGAACGGAAAGGTGAAGAAGGTCTGAGACCTCGCTTCATCTTTTCTGCGCGGCGGCTCCGGGGTCTCCCCCGGGGCCGTCTGCTGTAGGGTTCGGAAGTCAAATGACAGGAGGATGCGCATGGCCAACGTAATAGCAATAGATGGTCCGTCGGGGGCCGGGAAGAGCAGCGTGTCGCGGATCGTCGGCAGCAGGCTTGGATATCTCCACGTGGACTCCGGCGCGCTTTACCGCATCATGACATGGCAGTGCCTCGAGCACGGAGTCGACACGTCGGACCCCGCCGCGGTGGCGGCGTTCGCGGATTCGGTACGGGTGGAGTGCCGCCCTGAGGGCGGCGCGATCGCCTACTACGTCGCCGGCGAGCAGCCCGGCGACAGGATCAGGACGCCCGAGATAAACGCGCATGCGTCGGCGGTCGCGAAGGTCGTGGAGGTGCGCGAGCGCATCACGTCCATCCTTCGCGGGCTGGTCGCCTGCGGCAACCTCGTCGTCGAGGGGCGCGACATCACGACTGCGGTCTTCCCCGACACCCCCGCGCGGTTCTACCTCACCGCCTCCGCCGAGGCGCGGGCGCGCCGCCGGCAGAAGGAGGAGGTGGAGAAGGGCATCGCCAACCAGAGCGCGGAGGCCGTGAAGGCGTCGCTCCTAGCGCGCGACCGCGTCGACTCCACCCGTGCCTGCGCTCCGCTCCGCAAGGCGGACGGCGCTGTCGAGATCGACTCCAGCGACATGACGCTGGAGCAGGTGGTGGACGCGGTGCTCTCCGCCCTGCCTCCGTCCTGGCGCGCGTCCGCATGACCTCCGCCGATTTCGGCGGTCCCGGCGGCCTTGACAGGGGCGGCGGCAAAAGAGTATAATATCTGCCGTTTTTTCAACAAAGGAAAGGTAAACAAACATGGCAATCAAGGTTGGCATCAACGGCTTCGGCCGCATCGGTCGCATGGTCTTCCGCGCAGCGGTAGAGAACTTCGCGAACGACATCGAGATCGTCGGCATCAACGACCTCCTCGATCCGGACTATCTCGCGTACATGCTCAAGTACGACTCCGTGCACGGCAAGTTCGAGCACGACATCAAGGTCGACGGCACGACGATGACGGTCGACGGCAAGGCGATCCGCCTCACGGCAGAGAAGGATCCTGCCGCCCTCAAGTGGAACGAAGTCGGCGCGGAGGTCGTGGTCGAGTCCACGGGTCTCTTCCTCACCGACGAGAAGGCCCGCGCGCACATCACCGCCGGCGCCAAGAAGGTCATCATGAGCGCGCCTTCCAAGGACGCGACCCCGATGTTCGTCTACGGCGTGAACGACAAGACCTACGCCGGGCAGGACATCATCTCCAACGCCAGCTGCACGACGAACTGCCTCGCGCCGATCTCGAAGGTGCTCAACGACACGTTCGGCATCAAGCGCGGCCTGATGACGACGATCCACGCCGCCACGGCGACGCAGAAGACCGTCGACGGCCCGTCCAAGAAGGACTGGCGCGGCGGCCGCGGCATCCTCGAGAACATGATCCCGTCCTCGACTGGCGCGGCGAAGGCCGTCGGCAAGGTCCTCCCGGCCCTCAACGGCAAGCTCACCGGCATGTCCGTGCGCGTTCCGACTTCCGACGTCTCCTTCGTCGACCTCACGGTCGAGCTTGAGAAGGCGGCGACGTACGAGGACATCTGCGCGGCCATGAAGAAGGCGAGCGAGGGCGAGCTCAAGGGCATCCTCGGCTATACCGACGAGGCGGTCGTCTCGACCGACTTCCGCGGCGACGCCCGCACGTCGATCTTCGACGTCAAGGCCGGCATCCAGCTCGATCCGACGTTCGTCAAGGTCTGCTCGTGGTACGACAACGAGTGGGGCTACTCGAACAAGGTTCTCGAGATGGCCCGCGTCATCGCCAAGTAAAGCGCTTAGGCGACGCATCAAGGAGGGCTCTGCGGCAGTCTGCCGCGGAGCCTTCTGCTTTTGCCGACGCGCCTCGCCGCATGGGCGCTGCGTGGCGGTGCCGCCCGAACCTCATTTTGCGGGCGCCCCCGACAGGATTTTGACGCTCGCGCTTGGCGCTCGCCCGTGCGCACCGAGGTCAAAATCCCGTCGGACCCGCCGAAATCCGGATCGCGAGCAGCGTCGGACGGCAAGGCGGCGTTGGCGCGTTTCGTGGTGGCAGCACGATTCTCGGATGCGCCGCGGCGGCAGCCCGACAGGCGGCGCATGATTATGGTATAATATGCGACAGCTCTGGCAGAAAGTTCCAGGGCCGACAGGAGAACCCGACATGGAATTCAACGAACTGATTGCTGACTTCGCCACTCGTCACAAGGTGGAGAACCTCGTAGCCGAGGATGGTGCCGCCGCGCTCGACATCGACGGGATCATCGTAACCATCGTCGCCAGGGGTGATCTTCTTACCTTTTCCTCGGAAATCGGCGAGCCGCCTGTCGAAGGCGCGGCCACGTTCGCCAACCTCCTGCTCGAGGCGAACCTGCAGATGGGCGCGTTCTTCGCCAAGGCCCCCGACCCCGGGCCCTACATCGTCGTGCGCAGGCTTTCCCTCCCCTCGATTGACGCCTCCGCCTTCGACGCCGCGCTGGAGTCGTTCGTCAACCAGTCCGAGACGTGGCGACGGCTTCTCATGGACTTCCGTCCGGTCGCCAAGGCGGCCGCCGAACGCACCGAGGCGGAGAACCCGTCGTTCGGGGCGACGGGGTTCATGCAGGTGTAGCGTCAGATGGAAAGGAGCGCCAATGGCAATCGAGAAAGTTGGCATTAGGGAACGTCGCCCTGGCCGTATCCTCGGCTATATGGCAATTGCGGCAATGGCCGTGTCTGTGTGCGTGGACGCGCAGGCGGCGCTCACTTCGAAGAGCTACATAATGGACGGGCTGCTCGTGCAGTACGACGGCATCGAGAACGTCGGTCGCGGACAGCCTCACGACAGCACCGCCACGACATGGGCGGACCTCTCTGGAAGCGGACTTGACATGCTGATACCGGTGGACTCCGCGTTTACCAACTCTTCCGGCCTCGCAACGCTCCGCGCCCACGGCTCGGGCGTCGTCGACGGCCGCATTCCAGAGAAGGACCAGAAGATTCGCGCTGCGCAACGGGCCGCGAAGTACACTATTCTTCACATGGGAGGGCTCGGCCAGCGTCACCCCGGGTGCGGTCAGCACGAAATACGTCTCGGACGTCACCTCGCTGCAGGGCAAGGACGGCACGCTCTTCTTCGGGTTTGTGCGTGACCAGCCGCTTGGTGCGCTGATGATCTTTAGGTGAGTTTTTGAAGTTCAGGAGGGTTGGGCAAGATGAAAGCGAGAGAGTTGGGATGGCTGTCGATGGCAGCGACGGTTGCGCTGTGCGGTTTTTCCGCAGGCGCTGCGGAGCTCCATGAGATATACGTGGACTTTGCGGTAAAGGCCGACGTCGACCCCGTCCTCGACGGGAAGCTCGACGACCCGGTATGGCAGAAGGCCGTGGTGCATGACAGGTTCTACGAATACTTCAAGCCACGGCCGAACGTGTCGCCGCTGAAGTCCGAGATGCGGCTGCTCTACACCGACAAGGCGCTGTGGATGGGCCTCACGCACTTCGAGGACCATCCCGAGAAGCTCAAGGTCCTCTCGACGGTGCGTGACGGGGTAAGCTGGTGGGAGGACATGGACGAGATATACATCGATCCGTTCGGCGAGGCGGTCGGCTACACGAAGCTGCTCGTCAACTCGGCGGGCGTCATAGGCGACAGGCGGCGCATCGACGGTTCGGTCGTTCTGTGGGAGTGGAGCGGCGACGCATGGCGCGCGAAGACCCATGTCTACGACGACCGCTGGACGGTGGAGCTCTGCCTGCCGTACTCCGACCTGCAGATGCCGCCGGATCCCGGCAAGTCGCTCTGGCGTCTGTGCGTGACGCGCTACCAGTGGACGACGGGGAAGTTCGTCGGCAACACGTCGTCTCCCGGCGGGAACAACAAGGACACGTCCGCGTTCGGCTACCTCAGCTTTCTCCTGCCGGGGCAGCGCCCGGATGCGGCGGGAATCGTCCGCGCGCTCGGCGGCAACGTCGCCGCGCCGTGGTGCACCGAAGTCGACGGCAAGCTCGTCTTCGACTTCGGCGACGGCGTGAAGATAGAGTCGCTTGACAAGCTTGTCGCCGAGAAACGCCGCGAAGTCGACGCGATGTTCGCTTCTGTCGACGTGGAGGGGGGCGGCCCTCTGCGCGGCGAATACGACAAGATGGCGGCGGAATGGGCGGCGGCGCGCAATGGCGGCGCCACGCTCTCCGACTACCGTGCGGCGGACGACGCGCTTGCGGCGATCAGGAGGTTTTCGTGGAAGCTGAAGCTTGAGAAGGAGTTCGGCGGCGATTAGGTGACATTTCCGTCGCGCTCGCGCATTCTCCCCTGTGATGACAGCGGAGAACGGAGAGTTTTACGAGCATTTGGCGCGGCGGATTCTGTTCGTGGCGGCGGCAACCGGCGTCTATGGCGCGGTCCTCGCCGTCTGGCGATCGCCGCTCATGGCTGCGTATGTGGCGGCGAAGCTTCCTTTCGTGTTCGTCGGCGCCACGCTCGTCGTCTCGGTTTTCTGCTGGATGGCCGGACTCGCCACGGGCGCCGGGCTCATGTTCCGCGAAGTCCTAGAGGCGGTTTTCTTCGCGATGTCCGTGGCCGGCGCGATCCTTCTCGCAATGGCGCCTGTCGTCCTGTTCTTCGTCTTTTCCGCCGCGCCGGACTCCGGCACGCGCGAGACGATGCGGTTTGCTCATTCGGCGATGATGCTAGTGCATATAACAGTCATGGGGGGCTCTGGGACTGTCGGGGTGTCGCTTCTCTACAAGAGCCTTCGCAGGCGCGTCCCGGCGGACTGCAGGCTCGTCCTGATGATGTTTCTCTGGCTTGCGGTGTTTGCCGTCGTCGGATGCCAGCTCGGCTGGATCATGCGTCCGCTCGTCGGGAGCCCAAACATTTCCGTCGAGTTTCTTCGCTCCGACGCGCTTGATAGCAATTTCCTTGAATCGCTTTTCACCCAGATCATACCTCATCTAGTCAACGGAGGAGTAGTAAAATGAGCAACGAAACAATACCTGGCCTTGGCGAGCTGCTGCGTACGCCTGGCGAACTGATGGGCTTTGCGGAAGGCAGGGCGAACAACTGGCGGCTTGCCGCGTTCCTCGCGCTGGTGACGGTGTCGGGATGTGCGCTTTTCGGCTTTGCCGTCGGATCCTTCGTAGACTTGAGAGTTGCGGCGTTCGACGCCGCGAAGATGGTCGGCGTCGCGGCGTTCTCGTTCGTCCTCTGCTACCCAACGCTCTATGTCTTCGCGAATATAAGTGGATCGCGGCTTTCGGCGGCGCGACTCGCATTCCTTGGGCTTGTCTTCACCGCAACGCTTGGAAGCCTGCTCGCGGCGTTGTCTCCGATCCTGTGGCTCTTCTCGGTCTCAACGGAAAACGTCGCGTTCATCGTTGTACTGTCCTGCCTCCTTGCCGCGCTTTCGCTCGCGTTCGTGGTGCGTCCTGTCGTCGCGGCGGCGCAGAAGGGGATCGTAGCGAGGACGGCAGGGCTCCACTTGTGGCTCGTCGTCTTCGCCATCGTCGCGCTCCAGGCTGTCACGCTCGTCCGCCCGATGCTCGCGCCGATCGGCACGCCGCGCGACCCTGACGGCAAGTGCTTCTTCCTCGTGCACTTCGGCAAGTCCGTTCGTCCTGGCGCCGCCTCGGCAAGATGAGAGGCCTTGCCTTATGAAAGAGGGGAAAGCGGAGTCGTACGGGCGTCTGGCGCGGTGGATGCTTCACGGCGGCGCTGGGGTGATTTGCGCTTTGTCGTGCTGGCTGTTCGCTAGATTCTTTTGGTCTGGGATTGCCTTCAGCCACGACTGTTTTCGAAGGGGTTTCTCGGAGTATGACTTCAGCCGAGTCATCGCGGGGGCGGCCTTTGACCAAAGCGGACTTACAAAGGTTGCGGTCATTATTGTTCTACTGGAGGTTTGGACTGTCTTCAATTGGCACATGTGCGGATTGATATCGCGATGGCGAACATGGCGGATTGCGTATACATCTGTTTTCCTGACATCTTTTGCGCTGCCGCTGATGTGGTCGGCGGGGTTCACTTGGGAGTTGTGGCGATACATTGTCGTCATGGGGATTACCGTTGCCCGTGCCAAGGCCGTGCTTCTTGCGATTCTGTTTTTCTTCGTTCCGGCGTTGTGTGCAGTTAAATGGATCGCAGGGCGGATGCCGTGGACGAAGAACTTGTTGGCGGGAGGGATTTGTCTTGTGGCGGCGCTTGCCATTGTCATGGGAATCAACTGCGCCGCGCGGTGGTCGATCGCCAGTCATCCGCGCCCGACCATCTGTGAGCCGTATGGCGTTCCCGTTCCGCCTGCGCGATGATGGGGGATAACCTACATCCGTCGCCGCGCTTGATTTCAGCGCGGCGGCTTTGGTATAATTCTGCCGTCTTCGGGCGGAAGGCTGCAATCGCGGCGGACTGCCTGGGGGCAAGACATAGTTCGGGAGCGGGCAAGTAGCTAAACGCGGCGAAAGCTCACCCGTGCGTCCATTTGCAGGTGACTGCAGCAAGTCGTTCAGCTGAAACGTAGGAACCTTCAGAAAAAGACGATTCGTTGCGAGGACACGCGCAAGCGTGGCCTCTCTTCGTATGTCTTTTTTGGGCAATCCTACGGCCTCAGTTGAGCATACAGGAGAGGCCCTTGTAATGTCGAAAGCCGGTAACAAGCAACTTTGCAGAGCGAAGAAAGCAAAGGAAGACGAGTTCTATACGCAACTCTCAGATATTGAGCGCGAGTTGCGTCACTATGAGCACCACTTCAGGGGTAAGACAGTTCTTTGCAACTGCGACGATCCGCGAGTCAGCAACTTCTTCCATTACTTCTCTTATAAGTTCGAGGACTTGGGCCTTAAGCGTCTTATAACGACTTGCTACAAGAACCAGGATCGTGACCTTTTCAGCAAGAACAATTCGGAACGCGCAATCTGGCTTGAATACCTTGGCGATAAAAACGGCAATCGTGTCCCCGATCCGGAGGAGATAGGCATACGCTACTTCAAGGGAGATGGCGACTTCCGTAGCGACGAGTGCATTGAACTTCTAAAGCAGGCCGATATCGTTGTCACCAATCCGCCGTTCTCGCTGTTCTTGGACTATGTTGGGCAATTGATACGATATGACAAAAAGTTTCTTATCATCGGTCCTCAAAACGCGATACATTACAAAGATACATTTGAATTGATAATGGCGAATAAGATGTGGTTGGGATATGGCTTTGCAGCTGGGAATGCCTACTTTTCAATTCCTAAGGGGAATGTGCGACAATTTGCAGATGGCGTTTATGATGCAGAGAAAGGCCTTGTCAAATTTCGCAATTGCACATGGTTTACAAACCTTGATCATAAAAAGCGGCATGAGGAATATGTATTCATACGTAAATACAATCGTGACGATTACCAAAGGTATGCAAACTTTGATGCAATCGACGTAAAAAAGGTTTCAGACATACCTGAGGATTGGAATGGTTTGATGGGGGTGCCAGACACTTTTCTCGAAAAATACAATCCCGATCAATTTGAGATTGTAGGCCTGGGGTCTGGCGACCTCGCCAAGCAGATTGGCGTTAAGAAGAACTTTCGCGGACGGACGGATGTCGCATTGAAAATAGGCGGCAAGGACAAGTGTCCGTATTCGCGCATCATTATCAGGAGGAAACCACAATGAAGATCGAGTTGCACACGATAAAGGTCCGCGACCTCGCTGTCGGCTACAGGAACGACGAGGAGGAGGGCGTCGTCGCATACGGCGGCAGGCTGGACGTGCGCCCGAAGTACCAGCGCGAATTCATCTACAAGCCCGAGCAGCAGCAGGCCGTGGTGGACACCGTCACGAAGGGCTATCCGCTCAACGTCATGTACTGGGCGGTGCGGGAGGACGGAACATACGAGGTCATCGACGGACAGCAGCGCACCCTCTCCGTCTGCGAATACGTCGCCGGGCGATTCGCCTACATGTTCCGCTACTTCGGGAACCTGACGCAGGACGAGCAGGACGCGATACTCGACTACGAGCTGACTGTCTACTTCTGCGAGGGCACTGACTCGGAGAAGCTGGAGTGGTTCAAGACCATCAACATCGCCGGTGAGGAGCTGACGGACCAGGAACTCCTGAACGCCGTCTACGCAGGGCCGTGGACCGCCGACCTGAAACGCTACTTCTCGCGCCCGTCCGGCCCTGCCGAGGGACTTGGCGGACGCAACCTTCGCGGCGACCCGATCCGACAGGACTATTTAGCGACGGTGCTGAAGTGGAAGAGCGGGGGCGACGTGAAGAAGTACATGGCGATCCGCCAGCACGAGCCGTCGGCGGCGGACGAATGGCTTTACTTCAAGGCAGTCATAGGTTGGGTGGAGACGCTGTTCCCGAAGTACCGCAAGGAGATGAAGGGGCTGGAGTGGGGGCGGCTCTACAGGGAGTTCGGCGCGAAGTCGTACAACCCCGCCGCGCTGGAGAAGGAGGTGTCGCGGTTGATGTCCGACAAGGAAGTGCAG
>JAFRBA010000239.1 GCA_017405115.1 Kiritimatiellia bacterium | reverse complement strand
TCCGCAGAGGGGTCGGGCTCCTCACGCCATGTTGACTTACGCGCGGCGGCCGCTACGACTCCGCGTAGGACGGTTCGGGCACCACCTGCCGACCGAAGCCGCTATGCCAAGAAATGCAGACGCGCAAAACTAACCGGTTGCTCTCGCTACTTCACCCGTTGTTTACAGGTGTGCGCCGGGGCTGGGGCCTCGATCCTACCAAACAAGTCGGGGGTGACGTTGCCGATGTTAAGACGCGCCTCGGGCGCAGGATTCAGCTCCGGCCAGATCGGCCCCCCTCCGCTGCGTACGAGAAGCCACGACGGTCTCTTCGCCATGTCGCCGCCCCATCCCGAGGCGTCGAGGACAAGGCGGAACGTCCACCCGCCGCCTTTCGTCGCCGTCGTCAGGGAGCGGACTTCGTGCGTCGTCGTCACCACGTTGTGCGACGGATGCGACACCTTGCCGTCCACGCCGAACTTCAGCGTACGCGACCATGTCGCGCCGCATGCGTCGAGCGTGAGCACCTCGATCGGGCCAGGGCCAGGAATCTCGCCCTCAAGGACGAAGTCGCCGTTGTCCGCGAACGACGGGCGGAAGCGGAAATGCCGGTCTGTCGGGGCCCATGTCCCGTCAAGCAGAAGGTCAAGCTCGCTGTTCGTCCTGCGGATGGCCTTGAACGCGCGCGAAGTCTCGGTCCATTCGCCGCACCGCATTGTCGGCGCCTTGGCTTCGTGCTCCGACTTCGGATACGGCTCGCCGCGGCGAAGCGCCGCCTCGATTTCGTCGATCTCGACAAGCGTCTGCCGCAGCATGGCAAGACGCCACTCCAGCTTGGCCGGATGGAACTGGTGGTTCTCCGCCTCGGAGTGGAAGCCAAGACGCGCGTCGGCGCGCGCAAGAGGAAGCATCTCCTCCGTTGTGCGCATCGCGTCCCGCGCCGCAGTGCGCATCAGGGCGAGTTCCCCCAGCGCCGTCTCCGAATCGCCGCGGAGGCGGCTTGCGGAAACCGCGCGAGCGCGGTGTAGGTAGAAGTCGAATACGTCCGAGGCCGACTCGAACAGCAGGGCGAGCGCCTTGGCCACGCCGAGGTCAAGCAGCCTGTCCCTGTCGCCCGCGTACTTTGCGGACAGTCTGTTTAGCGTCGGCGCAAGGCCGGCGACGCCGCGTCGCATGCGGAAGGCCAGCATGGCGGCCTCCTCCAGCGTGTGGTTCTCGAGGCATTCCCCTATCGCGTCGCCGCTCGTGACGTCCTGCGGCTTCCAGGTGCGACCAAGTGGCTTCATCTCGACACGGGCGTAAAGCGGCCAGGCGACGCCCGCGTGGAACGGCCCGTAGTACTGCATGTCGTTCGAGAGCGGATATTCGGAGTAGGCGTCCGTCAGATCGCGCCAGACTCCGGCCATTGTCTTCGCGTCCTCGCCCCACTCCGGCGCGGCAAGCCGCTCTAGGAAACCCCGCTCGTCCTCGGCAAAGTCTGAAAAGGCGAGCTCTCCAGCGGCCTTGTTCATTATGCCCGGGTAGTTGCCGAAGTACCAGCACTGCATCACCGCCGAGCAGCCAGCCGTGCGCATGGCCCTGTACTTGCGGTAGAGAAGCCCAGGGGCGGGCACGAACGGCACTGTCGCGCATTCGTGGCTGCAGCCGACCTGTATCTTCGCGCCCAGCCGAGCGCCCGCGCCGCGCGCGGAGTCGGCGACGCGGCGGAACGCCGTGGACGGCCCGACGTACGACAGCCAGTAGTCGCCGCCGGCGCGGTAACGGCCGAGCTGGTCCTTCAGCGCCCCGGACTCGAAGTTGTACAAGACAGTAGCGCCGTCCGGGAGGCGGCGCGGCACGTCCGCCACCCAGTCGCCGCGCTCGTTTCTGACGTGCGGGTGGTAGAGCCAGCTGAGGTATTCCGCCTTCGGATTGACGCGGCGCATCCCGTTGACAAACGACTGTGCCGCCAGACGGTGTATCTCGGCGGGCGGCAGCGACCTGCAGCGCGAGCAGGCCGACGGCGCGTCGAACAGGGGATCAACCTGCGAGAGACATGTCGTAGGACGTTCCCCGTGGGAGAGGTTGAGGATGCCGGGGATGCCGGGGAGCTGCCTGAACAGGTCTGCAACGGCTTCCTCGATGTAACGGCGGCCCTCCTCCGTAGACGGGCAGACGAGGCTCGAGCCGAAGTAGCTCTTCTTTGTGGACATCATCTCCGGATGCTCTTTCACGATCGGGTTGTCCGGCATCATGAAGCGAGGCTCGATGCAGAACGGCCAGACGCGGATGCCGTAGCGGGCGCATTTCTCGATCGTCCGCCGCAGCTTCGCGATCCGGCGCGGGGCGTCCTTGTCACGCCTGTTGAACGACGTCTCGACGATGTCGCCCAGCGTTATTGTCAGCCAGAGTCCGTTAACTCCCTCGTGCGCCAGCCTGTTCAGGTACTCGTCTGGATAGTAGTCTATGTCGTCCATCAGCTCGTCGCGGTTGAACGGTGGACGCTTGATGGGCGAGAAATAGCAGCGCGAGATGCGATGCCTGAGCCACGGCCTGCGCGTGACGGGCTTGAGGTCGCCCGCCGACACGCGGTCCTCGAAGTAGTAGACGCCGCGGCGCATTCCGTCGTCGTCTTCGGCGGAAAGCGTGGCCGACCCGTCGTCCGCAATGTCGATGCGGTAGCTCTCCCCTCCGGCGACCTTGGCCCTGCGCAGTCTAAGCGTGCGCTTCGGCGGCTTCCCGGCAGACGCGAAGAATCGCGCAAGGTCCGCCTTGACCGTCGAGAGGGCACCCTCAAGACCGTACCCGTCGTCGAGAACGTACGCCTCGCGCGCATGGTACGCCGCCGGCTTCGCGAGGTCGTCGCGGAAGGTCCAGCTCTCGGGTCCAGGCGCGGGCGGCGGCTCGTAGTCTATGACGGACGCCGGGTCGTTGGCGTTCTTCGCGAAGTTGGTGTTTTCATCCGCCGAAATGAGCGGCTCGGCCAAGACAGCATGGAGTTGAACCGCCGACAGCTCCTGCGCCGGCTTGAACTCATCGGACGAAGCATATTCGACAAGGCACTTCTTCAGCCACGCCGCCGCCGGATCATCGCCGCCGAAGTTAAGCGAGCAGACGAGCAGGCGTCCTTTGCCGACGCGGTATTCGAAAAGGACCGACTGGCGTATCACGCACTTCACGGACGAGGCAACGTCTATGATCGGGTCGAACGGAACACCCGCCTCGAGCTGTACGGCCCTTCCGTCCTCAAACAGCCGGCGGAACTGCCATCCGCAGAAGCCGTCGTGCGGGAAGTTCCGGAGAGCCGGATGGTCCTTCACGACGGTCGCATAGTTGCCGCTGGTGCGCCCTGCCATGCCGATGCGGTAGGTCGTCGGCAGCGAGTTGAACGGCCCGGAGCCAAGCAGCAGCACGCGGTCCCCCGCCTCCATCGCGCGGACAAGTTCGTCCTCGGTGGCGTCCGCCATTACGCGCACTCCCGGCGGATTCGCGGCAGTAGCGGCGGGGAACGCATACACCTCCCATTCGTTCTCGGCAAGGCCCGCAACCGACGCGCGCAAAACGTACTTCTTCGGCGCTTCTGAAGCCGGCACCCCGACCTCGACTTCGCACAAAGCCGAAACCTTGCCGTTTGGCACGTCGCCAATGTGCTTCTCACTCCGCCAAACCTCTTTGCGACTCTGCGTTTCTGCGGTAAAGCCATTCCCCTCTGGACACGCAACAAGCGACACGCGGAGCTGTCCGTCCTTCACTGCGCGGGCGTAGTTCGAGACCGAGATCTTCACGCGCTTCGCCTCCCCGGCCTTCACGTTGAAGTCGCTGCCGAGGTCCGTCAGCAGGACGGCGGCGGAATTGTAGCGGCGGACGTCCCCCGGCGTCTCGCCGGGCTTTAGGCGGTAGAACTCGTCCATCATGCCGACCGAGTAGCCGAAGGTGTGCCAGTGGGTGTTGATGTCGCCGAGGAAGTCGAAGCCCGCGACGCGGTCCGCCGCCCTGAGCTTCTCGAACGTGAACTTCCGGATGCGGCGCATCCACTCGCAGGAGTTGCGGAAGTAGAGGTCGGACTTTTCGTAGACGCCTCGCGACTTGAGGTATTCCCTCAGCCGGGAGAACACGCCTGCGACGAGAATCGGCGAGTCCGGCGGATAGAACGCCTCCGTCGAGAAGTCGACATACGACGAGTCGATGCATATCTCGTGCGACAGGCGCGGCTTGCCGCAGTATGCGTCGCCCCACTCGTCCAGCATCGCCGGCGAGCCCTTGTTCAGGGAGCAGTAGCTCGCGACGCCAAGCTGGTACGACGTGAAGAGGTCGCTGTATCGCGCCATCCGTCCGATGCGCCCTGCGTTGTGCGGCAGGGGCTTCTCGACGTAGTCATCCTCGCCCTTGACTATGAAGTACTCCACGCCGCGTAGCGCGCTCATCGGGGTGAAGAGCGCATCCGTCTCGCGGTGGACGATCTTGGCGACGTCCTCTAGGTATTTCTCGGCGCCGCCGTCGATGCGCGTCTCGTTTCCGGTGCAGTAGATGACGACGGAGGGGTGCCTGCGTGCGAACGCGACTACTGCCTCGTATTCGTCGAGAGTTACGAAGTTCGGAGTCTCGACATGCACGAGCATCCCGAGCTCGTCGGTCGCATCAAGGTATTCCTCCGGCGGGACGAACGTGTGGAACCTGACGAAGTTGAAGCCGAGCTCCTTCCTCTTGCGCGTAACCATGCGCCAGTACTCGCGGTCGCGCGGCACGTGGACGGTTCGCGCGAAGTAGCCGTGCTCCGTGACGCCGCGCAGGTAGATTGGCTCGCCGTTCAGGAACAGCTTCTCGCCCGCCGCCGTCAGCCGACGCAGTCCGAACCACTGCGAAAAAGACCTGCCCCCCGCCGTCAGAGTCAGGCGGTACAGCTTGGGCGACTCCGGCGACCAGAACTTGAAACCGTCCACCGGCAGCGCGACGTCGCCGGTTGCTTCGCCGGACGCCAGCACGCGACCTCCGTCTGAGACTTCGTAGCGGTAGCGGTCACGGCCCCTTACGTGGATCGTGAACGTCTTGAGGTCGGCTGCGGTCGTTATGTATGCATCAGAGATGTCGCTTGCCGGGTAGCGCACTTCGAGACGCCCATCGATGCCGCCGGTCGATCCGTATATGGATCGTGTGGTCAGACCGGACACTTCGCGCCCGCCGTATCCGGCGTTTGGCACGTTCGCTACGGCCAGCACGATTTCGTTCGTACCGGGCTTGAGCACGCCGTCGGGAATCGCAAGCTCGAACGGCGTCGAGAAACCCTGGCGGAACGCGATAAACTTGCCGTTGACCCAGGCATGCACCTGGTTCCTGACGCAGTCGAAGTAGAGAAGCGCCGGACCCGTGCGCAGCGGCACGAACCTACGGCGGTAGAGGAAGCATCCGCTGATGTTGGGCAGCGTCGTGTCCTTCGCCCACCCCGTCATCGGGAAGGTCTGTTCGACATGGTCGGGATTGATCTTGAACTCGTCGCGGATACCCGCCGCGCGGAACGCGGGAACCATGTCCTCCCAGTATCCGGGGACGGCCTTCTCGACCGCAGCCCCGGAGAACTCCGGCACGCGGCTTTCCTTCCACGCCTCGGCGCGGTAGGCCATCTCCCACTCGCCCGCAAGGGACTGCGACTCGTGGAGGAGATGGGCGGCGGACGCTGGATTGAATGCGCCAATCCATACGGTCGCCACAAAAGCGGTTGTCGTTGCAATCTTAATTCTCATGCGCTTCTATGCCTTTCTTTTCAAAGCCCGTGCATTGTTGGCCAACCGACAACAACGATGTCGCCAGCTCCGACGACGACGCTCTTGTCCCTGCCGTTCCAAGTCATTTCCACCTTCTGGCCGCTCCATGTGGCATTGGCGAGAACGACCGCCTCCTCGCCGTCGTCCGCACGGTAGGCCGCCGCGCACACGGCATCCACCTCGCGGCCCTCTCCGCCAAGACGTATCTTCGCGCACTTGATCTCCGGCGCGCGGATGCGTCTCCCGCGCACAAGGAACTTCGCCGCATCTTTACAGTAAAGCGAAATCCAGCGCCTGTAGAAATCGATCCAGCGGGTGCCGCCGCTTTGCACGACTTCTCTGCCGTCCTTCGTCAGCTGGACGTCGTCAAGCAGGAACTTCGCTCCGAACTTCGCGAAGAACATCACCGTAAGCTCGCCATCCACGGCGGCGGAGAGTTCGAGTCGCGTCCATTTTCCGTCCGATGGAAGTTTCACGGAGGCAAGTTCTCCGTCGGCGGAGCCAAGCTTGAATTCCGCGGGGTCGTTCTCGCTCTTCACCCAGCAACTCACCGTGTAGCGGCCCGGCGACAGCCCTTCCACGGTCTGCGCGAGCTGGATCGGGCGACCGCGATCGGGCCAGCCTTCGTTGTCGTGAATGAAGCGAACGCAGCGTTGCCCGGAATGGACGTCGTCCTTTTCCCAGAAAGTCGCGATGCCAAGCCAGCCGGCATGCGTCCACCCTCTCACGCCCCAGGCGGGCTTCGTCCAGTCCACGCCGCTGAAGCATTCCGCGCCAATGAAAGGACGCCTGTCCCAGCACTCCGGACCGCGCGCATTGTCCGTGCCTTCCTCGAAACTCCCGTTTTTCAAGGCGGGGCGCGTCGGCATGGAGTTCTCGTACTGCGGCTCGAAGAAAGGCATCTGGCCCTCTGCCGCCATGTGCGCCAAATGCCAGAGATCGTTGCGGCGCGGGTTGGACTGGAACGGAATCACCTTACCGTGGTGGATGTAGCCGAAGACGTCCACTGTGCAGTCGCCTGAGGCCTCAAGGTCCCGGACGTCCTGAAGCGCCACGAGGTCGTTGAGCCGTTCGCAGCGCATTTCGGTGCACACGGCCGACACTCCGCCAACGGCGCGGACCTTCTCGACGAGCCGCCTTGAGGCGTCTATCTGCCACTTGCTGTTGCCAAGCTCGTGCCCGTGCGCCGGATTCCAGCATTCGGGCATCTGCCCGCCGCCGTACTGGTCGATCTGGACGACCTCGATTCCGCGCGCGGCAAGTTCGCGCACCACGCCGACGAACCAGTCCAAAGACCACTCGTCACCGCCGCACAGAGTCGACTGCGAGCCGTTCTCGAGCCAAAACGCCTTCCGCGAATGCTTGCCGTCCCTGGCTATGGCAAAATGCGCGAGATTAGGCTTGATCCAGTTCTCGCGCCCATCCCATCTGAAACGTCCGTCGCCCATGGCGCCGATTGCCTCGCTCCAGTTGAGACCGCTCGGCCATGCGAACGGATGGAAGCCGTGCTTCTTCATGAGCGCAACGCACCTGGCGAATGTCGCGTCGTCGGGATGGCACGGGAAGTAGTCGGGCGAATACCAAGTGCCTACCTTCTCCCAGCCCCATATCGCGGCCAGGACGGGAGATTCGCCGAAAGTGCGCCGCCACCATTTGAGATGGCGTTCGAGCCGCGCGGGGTCCTCAAGCCACCCGCGCGAGAAGCGCGTCATTGCCGCGCCCGCCTTGAGCCAGCTAGGAACGTCGTCGCGCACTTCAAGCCTTTTGCCGTTCCACGACTGCCTGTCGCCCCATTCGCGATAGATGTCGCAGAAGTCGCTCCAGACCAGCGGCTGTGCGCCTCGCCGCACTTTCCTGACGACTACGTCGTAGTCGGCGCGCACCTCGCCCATGCGCCAACCGCGAACCACCTCGCTGAACATGCGGCCATGAGGCGAGTCGTCGAAGCCCACGACACGGTTTTCCCCGGTTTCGTCCTCGACTCCGAAATAGATTCCCTCCGCGTCGTCCCATGTCGCCGCGAATGCGCCGGCGCCGTTGCCGTTGGACGAATACCAGCGACATCCGCGACCATAGCCGCCGCTGGCGTTTCCCGCCATGAACAACCTCTGCGCGCCATCCGCGCCAACAAGGGGGCACTTTATTTCAGGGAACGACCGCCTTTCGAGGTGCCAGCCGTCGGCGACCTTTACGCTCAGCCGGTACCGCGTCTCGTCGCCGCTTGTCCGCACAATCGCTTCCGCACGCTCCACGGGCGATCCCGCGGCGAACTTCCACTCGTGGCGGGAAATGCCGTCGCCTCCGCTCACCGTCGCGGCAACGGCATTTGACGTGGCAACGACGGTCTCCTCGCCGTCAGGGGACGTCCTCAGCGTCAGCGTGAACTGCGGCTCCGCGCGCACGGAGCCAAGACCCGCGACCGCCGCAACAAGAAACAAATCCCATCTCTTCCACTTCTCCACCATTCAACTTTTCCACTTCTCCACTCTTCCACTATTCCACTTCTCCACTTTTCCACCCTCCCACTATTCCTATTCCACTCTTCCACCTTCTCCCCCGTCGGCAAGGTTTGTGACCTTCACCGAGTCCGCAGAGAGGCCCTTGATCGTGCGGATCCACTTACCGCCCTGGACGACGCCATAGAACGGCTTGCCTGTCGCGGACTCAACCTTGATCGGGATCATGGCGTCCTTGTCGGGCGATATCACTCCAACTCGTGCGCCACCCTCTGCTGCCTTGGCCTTGAACTTAAGCATGCCGAGCGGCCTGTCGACGACCATCAGGAGGCGTCCGTCGCTCGTATCGTACTTAACGGGGATGAGCGTCTTCCCGTCCTTTACGGAGAACGGAACGGCCGTATGTCGCACGAGGTCGTACACCGCGCCCGCCTTGCGGCAGACCGTAAGGGTCGCCTCGTTCGGCACGCCCTTGTCCATGATCCTGCGCCACGGGCCCACGTAGTCGCCGAAATCGCGCTTGTCGTTGATTGCGAACACGTAGTCCGCCGAGCCGTATGTGCGCGTGCGCAGGAAGATGTACTGGCTGTCCGCCTCGACGTGCGCCGGCGCCCACTGGCGGCATGTCTTCGCCAGCGCCGCCGCTCGCGCACGCCACTTGCGGTCGCGCACCTTGCAGTCCTTCGTCCGTTTCATCTCCTTCGGCAGCATGTCGTCGGCGCGCACCTCCTCCGCCTCCTCGGCGTCTTCGGCCGCGGCGACTTCGCCCTCGGAAGGAATCGCGGCGTCCGCCTTTATCGCCGGCACGAAGTTAGCATCGGCGACGATTTTCCCACCTCTCGCCTTGAACGCCTTGAGCGCGGCCGCTGTCTCCTTGGTGACGACGCCCTGCCCGGACGCGAGAATAACCTTCACCGATCCGGGTATTCCGCGCTTCTCGATCGCCTCCTCGAAAAGCGTGATCGGCGCGAGGTTCGCGGCCTCCGCGAGGAATCCGCAGCTGAACGCGTCGCGATACCAGTCCCAGTAGCCCTGGCCGGAGAGGATCGCCGAGGCGAAGGTGTCCAGTACCGCCACGTCGCCGGGGCGTTCTGGAACGGCCTTCAGCAGCGGCCCGAGCGGCACGGCCACGTCGCGGAAGAAGCGCTCGACCATCTTGCGCGTCTCGGGGTTCGTGTAGCGGTAGTAGTCGCGCCCGCGGCCGAAGTCGTCGCCAAGGACCCACAGGCAGTCCCAGCCGTGGAAGCCGAATCCGTCGATCTTGCGGGAGATCGCGGACCATATCTGCTCGAGCATCAGGTCCGGCGGGGGCGTCACGAACACGGACGTCGGGTTCTTCTGCCGCCAACCCGGCACCTTCGCCGGAAGGTCGTTAGTCGGCGCGATCACGCTTGACGCGGCTATGCCCTGGATCATCGTCACGACGTGCTGCCCGGGCGTTCCCTCCGCGAAGGCGTTCTGCACCGACACGAAGTATGCGTGCTGGTACGGAACCGGATAGCACGTCACCCACTGGTTGATGTGCGTGACGTCTCCGCTCAGCCCCCAGAGAGGCGGCTCCCTCGTCGCGGGGTCGTACATGGAGAACGGCGTGTAGCCGAGCTTTTCGCGGAAGGTGCGAAGCACCATCTGGTAGTATTTCGTGGAGCCCTCCCCCTCCCGCCAGAACCAGCGGTAGTAGGAGAGGAGCGGATAGTCCCTGTCCACGACGCGGTCCGCCGGCAGGTCTTTCAGCTTAGACCAGTGCGGAGCGGCGCGCCCTTCGGCCTCGGGCGGCACGTCGCGCCCGGTGGCGGCCTTGTACGCCGCAATGTTGTGCGGTGCGAACGACGGCTTTGTCCAGATGCGCTCCTCGCTCTCGGGCATGAGCGCGACGGTGACTCCGGTCTTCGCGGCAATGCGCGCCGCGACGTCCGCGTGGTATTCAACGTACTTTTGCAGCTCATCGAAGCATCCGGGCGTGGTGGAGTCGACCGACTTGGAGAATTGCGTCCCGTCCTTGTTCGTGCGCGGATACTTGACGTGGAGGTGTCTCTGGGCGAACGGCCTGAGCTGGATGTTCCAGATGAAGTCGTCGCGCACCATCTTCTCCGCAAGCTTCTCGTAGTCCGGCATCGGGCCGTCCTTGCCCTTTGCCTTCGACAGCTCGTAGAAGAAGCTTCCCTGCGAATGCTCGGTGGCCATGTTGAATCCGACGGGCGGCAGCGAGTCGTACATGCGCCAGTCGAGCCCCCAGAAGAATCGCAGCTGGTCGTCTGGGTTGCCGACCGGCACGGCCGGCTGCTCCGTCACCGCCGCGCCGCAGGCGAATGCCGCCGCCGCAAAAGCCGTCAAAAGGGATGTCCTGCATGCTGAATTCATGGTCTGAACCTTTCTTTCTTGTTAGAGGCTATTCAACTTCAAAAATGCGCGTGTCCGGGCGCTGGAAGTCGTATTCAAAGGCGTCGGCGTCCTCCGCCACGACCTTGCCGGAGATGAGTTCCGTCACCCTCGCGGCACGTCGCGGAAGCGAAACCCTGCGCCGCCCGCCGTCCTTCAGGTGGACCGAGAGCAACCTGCTGTTCGCATGCACGACCGCCGGGTGGTCGGCGTAGGAATGAGCGCCCGCTTTTGCAAGAAGCGCGGCGAAGCGCCCGGAGTCGAGCGTCTCCCTCTCGTATCCGGGAACGTACACGCTTCGCCAGCCGTGGAATTCGCGCTCCGCGACATTTTGGCCGCCGAACGGGCAGCCTGTCAGCCTTTCCACGCGCCCCGCGTCAAGAGTCTTCCCGTCGCTTATGCCCGGCGCGAAATACCAGACCACCGTGCGCCCGTCGCGGCAGATTCTCTCGCGCACGAACTTTTCCTTCTCCGGCGTCACGACGAAAAGCCCGGGGAACACAACCACGCGGTAGCGAGACAAGTCGATCTTGCCGAGGTCGTTGAAGCTGTAGCAGTCGTACGCAAAGCCCGTCTTCGCCAGTTCGTCGCGCACGCTCCACGGGAAACCGCGCATCAGCTCGCTCTTCTCGTTAGTCGTGTACGCGCTTTCAGGATCGGCCACGAAAAGGACATCGGCCTGCGACGGCGACGCGTCGTCGGCAAAGCGGCGGCGTATCCGCTCGAGCTTCACGATGCGCTCGAAGAGCGCTGGCGAGTCGTAGAAGCCGCCCCACATGTCGAACCACCAGTACGACGCGTGCGTGACGATCGCGAACGCCGCTTCGCGCGTCTGCCCGGCGAGGTCGTCCGCCTCGGTCTTGAAGTAGTCTGCGGAGAAGTTCTTGCCGTTTGGCCGGACGCCGTGCGACCAGAAGTCGATCTCGTGGAAGAGGCGCTTGCCGCGCACCGCGAGCGACCCCTGCACGAGCAGCGTGCCAGTGCCGCCGCCGCATGCGCGGCCCTTGTAGTTGCCGGGCGTGATTACGAAGTCGATGTCGGGCGAGTCGTAGACGCGCTCGTAGTCCATGTGGTTCCACGAGTTGTACATGTTCGGGTTGCAGAGGAGGTAGTAGCCGAAGAACGCACCGACTTCCTTGCCGGGGGCGGCCTTCTTGGTCACGCGCGCGAACTTGAGCAGCACGGACGCGACGTTCTCGTTCCGGAACCTCCAGAAGTCGATCTTGGCACCCTCCGTCGCGGGGTCGTATATTGCGCCCTTGAACGCGGCGCTGTCCACCTCTTCGGCATGCGGCGTGAAGCGACCGTGGTCGACGCCCCTCGCGGCGCACCACTTGCGCCATGCGGCGTCCTGGAACGGATGCGAGAACACTCGCGCGCCTTCTGTGCCGCGGTAGTCGAGCTCCGTCCACTCAGTGCAGTTTCCGCCGCCCAGCACGTAGCCGACGACGCGGTCGCCCCACTTCCCCTCGGAATGTCGCACAAAGGCGTCGACCCACGCAGACGTCTGCTCGATCCACTCCGGGTCTGCGGCGGCGATGGAGACGAGGCTGAAGCTGTCGTAGCGCAGGCGCCGCTGGAGCCACGGCGGCGTGTTGACATCGAGGAGCACGAGGAACTTCGCCTTCGGGCTCGCGTCGACGAGGTCCTGGAACTCGCGGTCGATCGTCTCCCAGTCGTAGACGTCCTTCGCCTTCCATACGACGGGGTATTCGCAGTACGGCTCGCCGATGGAGTTCATGGTGTTCCCGACGGTGAAGCAGCGCAATTCGATGCCGCCGTCGGCGAATCGTCGAGTCGTCTCCAGCTCCTTCATGAACGAGCGGTAGCTGCAGTGCTGCGGATGCAGGAACCCCGCGGCAAGCATGACACCTAGGATGCTTCCAATCGCCATCGCAGCCCCTGTCAGCGCAGCAGGATGACCGTGCCGGCGATCTTGCGGAGGACGATGCCGTTTGCGTCGACGGACACCTGGACTTCCGTCGGCTTGTCGGTGAGCACCGTCACGCGACCGGGGGCGAAGCTTCCGGACATCGACGCGCAGGAAAGCAGATTGCAGCGGCGCGCGTTCGCGCCGGTGAAGCCCGTAGCGTCGACGACAAGCGACGCGCCGTCCGTGACCGTGAGCTTGCCGGATAGGTTCACCGCGCCGAAGCCGCTGTCGTCGGCGACGAGGCGGAGGACGGACGCCGTGTTGTTGGAGAGCACGAGATCCGTGCCGGAGAAAGTGCCGCCCGGTCCGACCTCGAGCGTGCCCTCGCCGAGACCGCCCAGCACAACGGTATTGGAGACCGTGAAGCTGCAGGGCTTGGTCTTGTCCGCAGCCGCCACCGTGATTCCGCCGACGGACTCCGTACCTGTGTAGCTGGCATCGGTGAACCCACATGTCTCGGGGCTTACGCCGCCGACCCATATCTTCGACGAGATCTTCGCCGTGCCGTTGGAGAGCGTGTAGTATCCGTAGCCGTTGGAGAATCCGAACATCGCCGGCGCCCTGTCTCGCGTAGCATTCGAAACGAACTCGCCGCCCGTCTGGATGAATTCGCCGCGTCCGCGCCCGACGCCAAGGACAAACGGCGTGTTGAAGGTTTCGTTAGTCACGACGCCGCCGGAGAGTTCGTACACGCCCAGCACCGTCGGCTCGCGAACCGTCGTCGAAGTCAACCCGTCGCCGAGGATGAATCCGTACTGGAGTTTCGATTGGTAGCCGCCGCTTTCGCCGTTGACGACAAACGCACCGCCCGTCTGGTAGACGTGCCCCGTAGTAAAGCTGTTTGCGTCGCAGGTGGCGCTGGCGCATCCCTGATTGAACCCGGCGGTGCTGTCGACGTACAGGAACCCGTCCGAAATATGCATGTCGACAAAGCCATTGAAGACCGTCCGCCCCATTCTCAGGTAGCCAAACGTGTGCGTCGCCGCGCTGTCGAAGTGCAGCACTATGCGTCCGCCGCCGTTTGGACGCAGCAGCGTATGCGCATTATTGCTTCCGGCCGAGTAGACCGCCCGGTCGCGGAACCAGATTTCGGTCGGCGCCCCGGCTGCCGCCGAGAAGTACAGGCGGGCGCTGCCGTTCCCGACAGACCCGTTGCCCACCATCTTCGCGTCTTCGCGGAACACGGTCTCGCCCTGCCCAAGGCATACGTCCCACATGCCGCCAAGGTCGAACGTGGAATGCCCGCTGAAGTCGAGCGAGCCGCCCGTCTGAGACCAGATGTACTTTTCCGTGGACGGCGCGACGCAGAGCACCCCATAGTCCGAGACCTCTATGCGGCCACCGACGGGCATCTTGAAGTACGAATAGTCCGCGACACCCCTGAAATTGAGTTCTCCGTTGCCGGCGACGACGACTTTCGACGTAACGCTCGAACTGTTGTCGCCTACGACAAGCGACCCGCAGAAGTTCGTCATGTTTGCCTTGCCGCGCACCTCCATTACGGCGCCGCCTGACAGCTTCATGGTTTCCACCGTCTTGGAGAACTTCGTCGTCACGTTGGCGTCAATCCCCCTGTATTCGATTTCCCCGCCAACGGGAACGAGCATCTTGCCGCCCTTGCCGACTTCCCATACGCCCTTGGTCGACTCCAGGCGGGACGCCACGTTCAGCGTAACCGTGCCTTCGCCTAAGTTGCATATGGTCATGTTCGTTGCAACGGCGGGCGCGGCGACGGTCACCGTGTAGTCGCCGCCCTGCTCCATGATCTCTGCGCCGAGCGCGGTTGTCGGCACGCCCAGATTCCAGTTCGCCGCATCAGCCCAGTTGCCGTCCTGCGGGGCCTTCCAGCACGTCATCGTCGGCTTCACCTGAAGGAAGCAGTTGCCGGTAAGCCATGTCAGCCCCGTCACTCCGTCTCCGTCGTCCGCTCCGTACAAGCCCTCCGCGAGATCCGTCGCCGTCCCATCCGACGACAGCGTCGTGACGCGCGGCAAAGTACACGTCGAAGCCGTGGTGTTGTCGCCCAACAGGATGCTCCCGCCGTCGCACACCACCAGTTGCTTTGCGAAGAAATTCTGTACCGACGACTGATATGGAATCTTAAGCGTTGCCGTCGGCCCGACCACCGCGCGGGAAAGCTTTGAGAAGTATGCCCTGGAGCTTCCCGTGTTGAGATCCACGACACCATTCGAGATGATCAGTTCGCCGCGAGTGGGGCTCTCGTAGTTGTACATTTTCAGCGTGCGTGAGGAATTGTCGGGATTCCAGCAAAGGCCCGCCGCGCCCCTGACATAGCCCGTGAAGTTGCAATCTACAACGCGCCCGCCAATCGTAAGCAAGGCCGGCGAGTCGCTTTTCACGACCTGTCCGTATGTATCGTAGGTGAAAGTTGCGACGTTCGTTATGGCCTGGTTGTAGCCGCCCAAGTCCAACGTACCCGTCATGTTGAATTTGTATAAATGCGGCGGAATGGCATTCTCGCCATAGCATGTTATCGAGGAATTCTTGTCGCAGTGGATTTCGCCGCCAGAATGATCGACCTCCAGACAGCCCTTGTTCCAGAGATGGAGCGAGCCTCCGTTCTTGATGTAGATCCTCCGCACGGCGTGCGCGCCGCCCTTGCGGAAATGGAGCGCGGCGGTGGAGTTCGTAAGATGGACGTAGGCGCTTGCGCTAGCGTTGATGCTGTAGTTCGAAAACGACACGGCGTTTGTAAATATGTAGTCCGAATTGTCGCTGGACTCGCTCAGAACCTCCCAGTTGGCCGCATTGTTCCAGTCGCCGCTTTCGCCGCCTATCCAGACTTTGGCGACGGCTGCGACCGACGTCTGGGTGGCACACAGGCACGCGAGGGCTGCAAACAGTATCGTTTTTGTTTTCATGTCGTTGTCTCCTTGTCTATTGTGCAAAACCTACCGTTTCTTGACGAACAGCGCGGACACGGCCGGATTGAACCTGCCCGACTGGTCTATGAGAACGTTGAACGTGACCATGCGCCCGGCGGCGGTGTGGACGCGCACGTAGTCGCGCAAATCCTCCGGTGAATACCTGAGCGGCACGAACCCGCCGCTCTCCCTGGCGAGCCGGCTGCCGAAGACCCATTGCGGGGAATCGATGCACATCCAGCGGTGGTCCACGATGCCTCCGGGATCCTCGGGGGTGAACGCCTGGTCCTTGTCGTAAGCCTCGCCGGCATGGTAGTCTTCACCCGGATCGTAGAGATGGTGCTTGCCGATGCCGGCGTTGATGGTCACGGCGGCGGACTCGTTGCCGCTTCTCGCGGCGGCGATCAGCGACGCCCAGGGGAAGCTCCACTTCCCCTTGCAATGGATCACGGGACCCGTAGTGTCGACGGAATATGCGCTGTCGAACCACCAGGCCGAAATCCCCTTCCCGTAGCGGCGCGAAAGATCGGCGACTATGGCGCAGTAGTTGGAGGCGAAGGTCGCCATCGAACCGGTGCCGTCGTCGTCGCAGGGATATGCGCACTTCCTCTTCCAGGCCATCACCGGCGCCGATCCGCCGTTGCACGAATGGTTGTAGTAGGCTATGAAGCGGATGCCCCGCCGCCCGAGCTCGGCGATGATTTCGCCAATGAGGTCGCGCTTCGTGGTGCGGCCGGGGTCTATGGCGTCGAGCGCGGCGTTCGGGCACGGGAGCATCTGCAGGCCGTGCGCCACAGTGAAGATGCAATGTCGCGCGCCGACGGCCTCAAGCACGTCGGCGAAGCGCTTCACGTCAAAACCATTGACCGCCTCCTCGAACGGCAGGTGCGTGCCGTCCTCCATCGCGCACTGCGCGGTCCAGTGCACGCTCAGCCCGAAGCTGCCGCGCATCCAGTCGGCGCGCCCCGCTTCGGCGGCCTCGGCGTCGCTCGACAACGCGACGGCGCAAATGCCGGCGCAGAACGCCAATGTCCTTTTCATTGTTTTCATCGTCGCATATATTATACCATACAAAACGCATAGAGCTGAACCCCCACGTCGGCGGGGGGGGGCGAACCCGCGCATCCGCGAATCGTGCAACCACCACGAAATACGAGGATGCCGCCTTGTCGTCCTACGCCGCTCGCGACCCGGATTTCGGCGGGTCCGATGTGATTTTGCGGTCTGGGCATGACGCCTCGAACGGTCCGCAGAGTTCGAAGCCAACCGGCTTGATGCCGTAGAGCTTTTCCATGTGGCGAAGCTTCCATCAGATGCGCCAGAGTCCTTCAAGCCCCCATGCGGCGGCAGCGTCGATAAGCGCGTTTACGTTCGTGTGGCCGTAAGCCTTCAGTATCTGGTCCGGGCCGGATATGTTGAACAGTATGGCGTCGAAGCCAGCATGGGCAATCTGCGCGAGATGGCCGTCGGGGAAGATGTCTCGGGCGTAGCCAGAATGCGTCATGCGCGGCGAGAATCTCATCCGCATGCGTTCGCGCCCGAACGGGAGGTATGGCGCCCGACGCAGGTTCATCACGTCTTCGAGATGGAAGAGGGCCTGCATGGCCGCGCGCCCGTCCTTTGCGGATATCTTGATGCCGTCCGCGGCGACTTCAACGACATATTCGCGCTTCTCGAGCGCGTCGTCCAGAGCAACCGCGACGCGCCCAGCCGCCGCTTCAGAGCCGCCTTTTGCCGCCCTCACGCCCATTGACGTAGAGAGATAGTCCGAGAAATCGTCGAGACCGCGCCGGATGAGGGGATCGTCCGCCCCGGAAAGCGCCACGCCGTCGCGGAAGACGAATTCGTCATTGGCCGGCCTGACCGTCTCGTCGCGGCGATCCGGAGTGTGCACGGTCACAAGCCGCTTCTGATAGTCGAACGGATTCTCTTCGTACGCATAGAAGAAGCTTCCTGCGTCGTCTTCGAAGAGAAGCACCGCGGGTATGAAGCCCATTACCCAGCCGCTCTCTATGCAATAAGCCCCCCAGCCCTTGTCCTTGTTCAGCCCGTAGTATTCGCCGATGTCCATGTCAAAGGCGCGCATCCACGCCCCGTCGAACCTCGGGTCGTCAGACTTGATCTGCGCTGCAAGCAGGAACCGGCGGACGTTCCCGTAGACGCGCCTTGCCTTCTCCATGTTGTAGAGTAGAGACCCACGCCTCGGCTTTGCTGCCGGTGCGACTTCCCCCTCGTCAAACCGTACGTGCGGATTTCCCGCATACGGCTTTCCATCGAGTGCTTTTCCTGTTGCCATGGATTCTTTCCTTTCTTCGATTGTG
>JAFRBA010000026.1 GCA_017405115.1 Kiritimatiellia bacterium | reverse complement strand
GCCGCCGGGACCGCCGCCGCCCGAGAACCAGTGGTCGTTGGAGCTCAACTGCAAAGCGTGTGTACCCCAGGACGAAGATTCGCTGCCCGCCAAGCCGCTGCCGCCGCCCTTCACGGTCGCCGAAATTTCGCCCAGAATGAACACGCTGCCGCCCGCGACGCCGTTCGAGCCGCCGGAGGCGCCGTAGCCGATCTTTCCATCCTTCGGATATGCTCTGTCAAGTCCGACTGACCGCCCCTCGCTGCCAGTTCCCTCGCCGCCCGAAGCGCCGGCGCCGCCGTTGCCTCCGATGCCAGCGCCAGCGCCACCGCCGCCGTCCGCGCCGTGCGAGCCGCCGCCGCTCTGCATTATACTGGTATCGCCTTGATGCTGATATGCGCCATCGCCGGCCGTGCCGTTGCCGCCGTTCGCGGCATTGCCGCCCGTGGCATTGAGCTTGCCTTTGCCGGTCACGAAGAGCGTCATGCCCTCGGGAAGAAGGATGCCCGCGCCCGCGCCGGTCTTGCCGGTCGCGTCGCCGCCCTTCACGGTAAGCGTGCGGCCGCCCTGTATGTCGATGACTACGATGCTGCCTTCGCCCGCGCCGGCGGACTTCACGGTAAGCGCGCTGGCGCCCGCCGCCGCGTTTATCGTCACGTCCTCGGACATTGTGTAGATCGTGCCGCCGTTCAGCTCTCTCGTCGAGCCCGTGAGCGCGCTCGTGCCCATCGCGCCGCTTGCATTCGCGGCGCACAGCGCCGTGAATGCCAAGGTTGAAAGGTTGAAAAGTTGAAAGGTTGAAAAGTTCTTTTTCATGTGTTTCATTTTTTTGTTCTCCTTTCGTCAGAAGAGAGCGATGAGATGAGATTGAACAACATTCCTCCGATTTGTTTTGGGGAATCGTAGTAGCCCTTGCCGAAATCGCCGCACCTTGTCAACGCATAGACGTCCTTGACAAGAACCCGGGCGTTTTGCCAGGCATTTATTTCCTCAAATGTTTTGAAAACCGACATCCTTCAACCTTTCAACTTTTCAACCTTTCAACTTTTCAACTTTTCAACCGGCGTAGCCCGACTTTTCAACTCCCCTACGGGTTGCCGAACGCCGTGCCGTAGATCGTCTGCACGTTGGCGCTTGCGCCCTCGATCTTGCCGCCCGCCGGAACGATGGCGTTGAACGCGCCGTCGTCGCCCTCGTAGGTGAGTATCATGTCGCACGGCGCGGAGTCGGTTGCGTACTTGAAGCTGTCCTGCGTGAAGTTCACCGGCCAGTTGGGACGCACCGACTTGACGTCGCGCACGGTGATGGACGAATCCCCGCCGCCAAGTTCGCGTGTCCTCCCCTCTTCAAGCTTCGTAAGAGAGCATTTCGGGGGAAGGGCCGCGAGCGAGGCGCCCGCCTGCACCGTGATTTCATTGACGACCGCGTAGTCGATGTTCACGCCCTGCGCGTATGCGCCGGTCGGAGCATAGACGACGTCCGCGGCCTTTGCCCGCGCCGCACGTGCCGCACGCGGCGCGGTCGGGAGCGTCTGGCGCGGCCTCAGCTCCGGCGCGTTCGGCGGCGTGAGGCCGATCTCGGGCACTCCTTTGATGGCGCCCATTGCGTCGGCGAGCGTGTAGCCGATCCCGTCCGGATCGTTTCCGCCATGGTCGCTCAACTCGGCGTAGAACACCCCGTTCGTGTCGACCGGGACGCGCATCGTCCGCGCCCAGAGCGCCGTGTCCGGCGCAGCGGAGTCGTAGAGGCGGAACGTCATCTCCAGCGACATCGGCCGCTCGTATCCGCCAGTCCGCCGCAGCACGCCGCGATACGTCAGCACCTGCGGCACCGCCGCGTTCGCAGTCGCGGCGAATAGCGTCGCGACAACGGCGAACGCGAGAGTGGAAAAGTGGAAAAGTGGAAAAGTGGAAAAGCTACTTTTCAACGATTGACAACTCTTTTTCATAATTGACGAGTTCATAATTGACGAGATGTGTTTTGTAAAGTTCATTGTTTTATCCTTTCTAAACCTTTCAACCCTTCAACCTTTCAACTATTCAACTTCCGGCGCGGCGAAGACGCGCTTGAGCGTGAACGTACCTGCCGACTTGATCGGTCCGTTGGCGACGAGACCCGTCACTTCCCAGGTCACGATGCCCGAGGTCGTCTCGCTGGCGTTGTACTGGAAATTGGCCGGCAACTCGCGGTTGCCCTGCTCATGCCATGAGAAAACGAGGCGGTTTGAGATGCTCCAGAGTTCCGGCTTCACGGGATTGGCGTAGTTGGCGAAGTCGTCGCCCGAAGGAGCCGGACCCTCATAGTCCGCCGTCTTGCCGTCGTGGTCCGGATGCCATGCGTGGCGGAACGGATTGTCGCGCGCCGTCGGGGCGATGGTCCACGAGAAGTCCGCGTCGTCGCCGAACGCCGAGCCCTCAGCCGCCGCGACGACGGGAGTGTCGACGCTCATCATCACCGTCGAGAAGCGCCTTGCCCCTTCGACATCCGCCGGGACGTCCGCAAGCTCCCTGAAGAGCCTCGCCGTTCCGTTCGTGTCGACGCCGGCCGCGACGCGCTGGAGGAGCCTGCAGACGCCGTTCGTGTCCACGTGCATCATTACGCTCATCTTCATCTGCCCGCCGGCCTTCACCGGCGTCGCGTTTGTGATCCCAGAAACGTGCGAAAGCGCGATCTCGCCGATCCAAAGTCCGGCCGGATATGCGACGGCGTCCTGCGGCACTGCCTCTGCGACGACCGGAAGCCTGACGCGCATCTTGCTGCCGCCGAGGTCTTCAATCGTCAGGATTGCGCCGTACTTCTTTCCCGCCTCGAGCAGCGAACGGTCGAGGCTGAATACCTGATCCGTGTGCTCGCCGGCGGCAAGCTCGACCGTCCATGCCCCATCCGTCACGTTCGTGAAGCCGGGCGCGCTGATCGCATCCGTGCGCGGAAGCCGGCGGGACAGGGGAGGGACGCTCTCCGTCTCGTCCGCAGATGCTGAGATCGAGAATTTGAACACATGGTTCGTCGTGCCGCAGTTCCTTACCGTAATCGACGCATAGTTCGCGTCCGTGCCGAAGACGACGCCGTCGCCCTGAACGCCGACGACGCCCGGCCAGTCGCCGTCCTTCGTCGCCGAGAAGGCGTACGCCTGACCGCCCTTCACCTTCGGACTGGAGGCGAGCCCAAGCGAAAGGAACGTCGGCGCGGCCGTCTTGGTTCCGGCGATCTTGTAGGCTACGCCCGACGCCGTGCCGAACGGCCCCTCGCCGAAATACGCCTTGACGGGAATGGATGCGCCGGAATCGGCGGATACGCCCACGAGGTTCATGAAGCCGGTCTCGCCGGACGTGGCGCGCCACGTCTGCCGCGGCGCGGCGGGAACGCCGAAGAACGTCTTTTCCCAGATGTCGGTCGCATAGACCATATAGACGCGCCCGCCCGCGAGCGCGGTCAGCGTCGAGGCCGTCTCGTCGCCGGGAACCCACACGCTGTAGGAGAGCGGCTTCTGGTCGATGGTCGTTCCGTCGTCCGCGATCTGGCGCGTGGAAGAGTAGGCGTCCGAATAGTACGACGCGACGCGCTCGACCGGTGCGCCGGCGAAGAATTCCGCGCACGCCGAGTTCGTCGGCGTCGATTCGAGATAGATTGCGTTCCACCCCTTCGCGAGCGTCATCGTCTCTTTGACGTGCGCCGCCTGCGCTGTCATGGCGGCGCAAAACGCCATCGCTAAGTATGTTGCTTTATACATTGCTGATTTCCTTCAACTTCATAGTAGATTACACATTGCCTTTCCTAAGGTTACATGTGCGGCAGAGCATTTGAAGATTGTCGGGCGTGGTGTGCCCGCCCTTCGACCACGGCGTCTTGTGGTCGCCGTGCATCTCCTCGTATGCGAACGCCTTGCCGCATACGGCGCACTTGCCGCCCTGCCGTTCGTATGCGGAGCGTTTCTGCGAATCGGTGAACTTGCGGATGGAAAGCGCGCTCTCCCGCCCGCCGCCGGAAAGAAGATACTCGTAGATGCCGCTTTTGCGCTGCACGTCGTCGTCGGCCATGAGCCGCGCCACCTCGCGCTCCAGCGCGGCGGGATCGTATTCGTTCTTGCCGTATTCGTTGTAGAGTTCCCCCCACTCCACGCCCTTCATTTCGCGGCGGTACTTCGGAAAGATCGTCCGCGTCCATGCGATGACGTTCTGGAAATACATCCACAGCGCGGTCGCGCTTGCATCGTGCTGGTGCGCTGCCATGTAGCCCTCGATGTCGCCCTTGGCAAACCAGCGTATCGCCGTCTCGAGGTAGTCCTGCCGAATGGGCGAACCCGCCATGTATCTGCCGCCAAGCTGGAACGCCGCGCACTCCGACTTGGAGAAATGGCGCTTGGCGTCCGCCGTCCACGGCCCGGCATAGACGGCGTTGCGCAACTCCTGTTCCGTCAGCTCCTCGCCCGCGATGTTGATCGTGCGGAACCATTCGAGCTTTTCCGAGTCCGTCCCCTCGCAAAGATAGACCGTCAGCTTGTAGTCGAGCAACGCCTCCTGCTCGTCCGGCTGGAGGTTGTCGAAGAACAGCTGGCTGCCGCGCCAGGAAAAAGAGAAGTCGCCCTCGCGGAAACGGCAGAGCGACAAGGTGCGCTGCTGCCCGTCGATGACCTCGAACGTGCCGTCGCCGCGCACGGCCCAGTACATCGTGTTCAGCGGCCAGCCATGCATCGCCGTGTTGACGACGGCCTGCTGCTGCTTCTCGGAGTAGATGAACTCGCGCTGGTACTTCGGGCGGACGTCGAGCCTGCCGCCGTACGCCACCACGCCGTCCTCCGCATGGTCGGCGTAGCCCTCGCATAGTTGGCGCACGGTCAAAGACAACGGTTCGATCTTCACGACTTGCTTTCTCCATTCTCAAGATGTCATTCATCTGACGGCTCTAGCGCGTGAGGCCAATCCCCCTCAAGCGTGGGATCGTTTACGGTTGGATTATACACGCACTCAATGTCAAGGTCTTTGAACGGACGAAGCTTCTCCGTAATCAGACCATAGTTGGCTGCGACAAGGCAACCGTTTTCATCTATCCGCGTGCGTGTCCTGAAAATGATGTATTTGCCGCTGGGCAACCCGATGTTCCGTGTCGTCACCCCCGTTCGTCTATCCAGTTCAAAAACGATTTCCCTTTGATACAGCGAATTGGTGTTCGCCGAATATCCGTACCTGTATGCGCTGCCTGCGTTCACATCGGCGAAATACATCCCGTCGACGCTGTTGGTCATTGTAATAGTCACCTTTTCGTAGTACTTGAACCAGTCCTCCGACGAACGCCAGAATTCCGTTCTGAACTGGAGATCGTCATACTTGCCTTTGCCGTAGGGCGCACACCAGTCGAACTCGACAAGGTCAAATCCCTTGACGCCGGCACCTTGTGGGTATTTCACGTCCGAATAGATTCCGCCTTTGCGCACAAGCGACCTTGGACTCCTGATTTTCCGAAGCACGACCGTGACGGCTTTTGCCCCATCTGACCATTTACGGGTCCTTCTCGCCACGTCATCGGGCAATTCGCGAATGTCGGGATGAACGCGCGACTTGTAGTAACCGTCTTTCTCGACGGCTATCCACACGGATCCGGTAGTCCTACCCTTTACCCTAAAGGCCCCGGCCTCATCGGTAATACCATCACTCGTAGTCCCTTCTGCCGGCCCCGTTGCAAGACTAACATGGACGCTTGCCCCCGGAACCGGCGTCGCGCCATCGTCCACAACCTTAATCAAGACGTCCGCCGTAGCGCCGTTGATATATGGATCATACGACGGTAAGGATGCCGCCGCCTGGCAGATGGGCGCTGACATCATCAAGAATGCGATAGACAGAACACTATTCACGCTCATTGCCCTAATCCTCCGATTTCAACAATTTTTCTAAACAGGCGATGCGTGTAGAAATACGCCATGTTCTTCACGTCTGAATGAAGCCATCTGTTCTGCAACTCAGCGTTCCGTCCAGCCGTCGGCCAGTTGGCAGCCATATACTCTGCGGAATTCATATTGTAGGACGGCATTATACGCTCTTCGAAGCAAGTCCGTCCCGTCGGCGGCGAAAGAGCGGGTATTCCTTGCGCAAGATGGAAGTCCGTTTCAAGGCGCGTGGCGACAACGTTGGTTATCGAGGGTGGATAGGGGTTGAAAACGGTATTTGTGGCGAACACGGTAGAATCGACAACGGCATTTGCATCATCTTCGCTCCACACCTTGAGGCCGAGCGCGTTTTCCTTAAATCCCCATCCAGACCATTCCGTCGTTCCCATGAAGCCCAACAGCGACTTGCGCCCCTTCCAAATTTCCTGTTTGTGCCAGGAATAACGATCCCCCCAGTTGCCGGACGGACTGAAGCCATTGTACCATGATGGGTTGTGCGCATTCGTGTACAATTCCAGAACCTCGTCGCCGGACGAATAGAAGTTGACGGCAATCGGCGCGACGGCTGCGAAACGCCCTCTCCAGGTCAATCTGCTTCGCGCATCGCCGGAAAGGAAGAGCTTGTGCCACTCCGAAGTCCAGCAGGCGTTCGTGTAGCCCGTCCATTCGTCATGCACAAGACCATTCGTCGGCGACAAGTCGGCAAGCGATGGGTCAAACGCTTCTGACGGAATCGCCGAATTGAGCATGATCAGCTTTTCGACCTGCATTCCGTAGTCCTGAATCGCGGCGGCGGCAACCATTGTGCCGAGACTATGCGCAATGACGACGCGCCGACCGGGGATGCTGTTCACGTATGGTGCAAGGCGCGAAGCCGTCACAAAGGCGTTTGAGACATTGACTTGGTAATTGTAGGACGGCCCGATGTCCGACTCCCACGCAACAGGGTAAAACTCCATGTTCGCACCGGATTGCCAAAGCCGCTTGAACATTTCCGACGCCCATGCGCGGGCGTTCTGTTCGCTCACATTCGCGCCATGGATGAAAAAGACGTTGGCCTTTTCCGCGGCCAGAGGGCGCAGAAGCGCGAAGAGCGCGACAAAAGCTATGACAAGACCTCTCATCTTCATTTCCGCCTCCTGATCACAATGCGGTCGTAGAGACGCATGAGCTTGCCGCCGCGCTCGATGTCTTCGAGACGGGTATAGAACTCGTCCTTCTTCTGCTTTTTCGCCCGACCAAGGCTGCTGTTGTCGTTCCTCGCCAAACTTTTCAACCTTTCAACGTTTCAACCTTTCAACTTTTCAATCTTTCAACCTTTCAAGTTGGACGCGCGTTATCGCGCTTCCAACTTGAAGAACTGGCTCTTCGCGCCTTCTGCGGGCACGACGTAGATTGTCGCCACGCCCACGTCATCCTCGTCGGCGGACGGCATCACCTGTTCATGCTCTGCGTCCGTCTCTGTCTTCTTGACCTTCTGCGTCGCCCACTCGGGATTCGTGAGCGAAAGCGTCGTTTCGACTCCATAGACGTGGCCGCCGGCATATTCAAAGCTGAGCGTGTGAAGAGCGTTCTGCGGAGCTGTGTAGGCGGTAATCGCGAGCCTGTCCGTATCGTCGAAGGGATTCGTCCCCGCGCGGTATTCGTCGTAGTTCGACGCGCCGTCGTTGTCATAGTCGGCGAAGGGATCGTAGTCGCCCTCGATCTCGTATGCCTCCATCCAGGGGGCGATCGTGTCGACGTACTCCGCAGGGACGCTCGCCGTCGTGCCCGTACCATTGGTCGAAGTATAGTCCTTCATGTTGACGTACGCAAGAGCGACCGTAGAGACGGCATTCGCCTCGCCGACCTTGATCGGACTGACCGCGAGGGAAAGCCCCGAATCCTGCGCGAGGACGCAGTTGAGCGTGTCGCCGACGACCGCCGTGGAGTCGGTTGCCGTCGAGGAGAGCGGTATCTGCAGGAGGAAGTTGTAGCCGTCCGCCGTCGGATCCGCCACCTTTGTCGAGGCGATGATCGTGCCGTTCGTCGCGACAGCCTGGATTGTCACGGCGGCGGACGACGTCAGCACCTTGTTCTGCCAGTCCTTCAGCGTCCCCTTGACGAGGTGGGTCCCGACCGGGAAGTTCGCGGCCACGGAGGCGCTTGCGGCGGTCATTGCCGCAAGCATCAGAAGCGCGGCTGCCAACTTGTCTAGTTTACTCATGTTTCGTTTTCTCCTTGCTACACTATATTTGCTACGCCTCGATATCCTGCCGCACTCCGAGCGAGGCAATCTGCGGATTGCCGCTGCCGAGACCGGTTATCTGGAATTCGCACGTAGTGACATGCAAACCGACCTTGGTCGCTCTGTCTTGACCCAGTTCGCCGCTGCGCATATTGGGAGAAGGCCTGATCGCGTAGTCCGCCTTGAGTATGAGCGTGGCTGTCTTGTTCTTGTCGTCAACCTTCAGTTCAAACCGCCATCCTTCATTGGTACGCGGCTGATCGATGGACATCAAGTCATTTTCGTTGAGCGTACTCCAGTGCGGGATTCGGCTGCTTTCTTCTGGCTCCAGTCCGATTATGTGCGCCGGGTTCTCCGAACGATCGTCGGGATCGAGGACGCCGTCCGAGTTGAGTCCTGCAATCGGGGCTAGCGTGGCCTGGTTCATCAAGCTGGAGATGAACATGCGGTCTGACTTGTCTTTCAGGATGCTGCAGAAATATTCGCATCGCGGGGTGGCGTCGTTCTCGTTTCCAGTCGGTTTAAGGACCGTCGCGTTGCCTTCTTTTCCGGTCTTGCCGTCCTTTGACACGACAAACGCAAGCACCGATCGGTAGCTGTCCTTCGCAAACTGGGTGCAGACCCCGTTCTTGTCGAATTCTAGGGACCGCTTCGCTCCGCCCAGTTTCTCGCCACGAATGCTTTTGTTGATGAAATTGGTGATGTCGTCCTTGAGCCACGTCTCGAAGTTCTTCAGCTGGCCGGGCTTTATGTCATCCCATTCCGCCATCTGGTCGATTATCAGCGAGACTTCGTCGTCGTCAAGCTCCGCGCCGTTCGAGGCGGCAATGTTCTTGTAATTCTCGAGAATCTGCATCTTGTGGAGCTCGACCGGCTTTTCGTCCTTGGCCGTGAACTTGGCTGCGAGTTTCATCTCGCACGCGGCGTCGCAGAGCGTCATGTCCTTCGGATCGACCTCTACTTTCAGCAGGCAGTCGCCCTCGAATGCCCTGTTGTCGCCGATGCCGGCCTTGATGGTGAAGAGGAGCTCCGTGTTGCCGTTCTTGAGCTGGGTGATCCTGCAGCCGGGCTTGCCGACAAGTTCGAGGCTCCCGAGTTCCTTGACGTTCTCTCCGAATTTCGCAACGACATCCTTCAGGAACTCTTCGTTCTCCGAAATGTCCTTGGCGAGGTTGTCGACAAAGTTCTTGGGAGTGGACTTTTCCGCCGTCTTGTTCACGTTGAGGCCGAGTCCGCCGGTGGTTCGAAGGGTATAAGCCAATTCCTTCATCTCATTCCCGTTGCGTCCGAATTCGAGTTTCAATTCGTTGGCGGATTCCTTCTTCGCCTCCCTGACGTCCTGCTCGACGCGGGCGAGGTCGGTCGTGGCCGGACGGCTGAGGGCGAGGCCCTTGAAGCGGTCGCGCCTGGCTTCGTCCTGGATTGTGCTTCCGTACCCGGATACGAGAACCTTCTTCATCGCCTCCGCCGCGATGCTGTCCACGTCGGATCCGCCGCGGAGGAGCATGGCGGCGAATATCTTCGCGAACTTCTCCTTGTCCACTTCGGAAAGGTTTCTGTACGTGCCGGACTTCCTGATCTTCGAGGGTATCTCGCTGGAGCCGTAGTCCAGGATATCCATGGCGAGCTTCCTCTGCGAGGCGGCGCGCGTCGCGGCGGACTTCTCGTTGACTTCCGCCGCACGGGCGAGGATGTTTCGGTAACCCACGATGTCTGCGGCCTTGAGAGCGTCCCACCTGTTCGAGATCACGGCGCTCCCTGCCTTCTCGTTGATTACGCCCGCAAAACGGTCGAGGATCTCGCGCGTCTGGGCGCGTGTGAGCGGCTTGAGGCCCGAAAGGTCGAAGCCCTTGGTGTCGCCGCCTTTCGGGAGGCCGAGCTCCTCGCGGACATTGACAAGGGCGCGTTCGTCGACGCCTGCGTTCTTCAGCGCCTGGACGAAGGCGTTCTTCACCTCCAGCGTCGTCGCGGCGCTGATCGTCTTGGTGTTCCAGCCCTTCAGGACACCGACATGGTTGTTCACCATGTCGAGCTTGCCGCGTCCCGTAAGGGTTATGTCTCCTGCGTTGTGTACTCCGTTTGATATCTTCTGGAAGTCAGAGATCGAGAGACTCATCTTTTCCTTTCTTGAGGCTGTGATGCCTCGTGGTTGTGCGTGTTCACCCCCGTATACACACAATTCGACGCATGGTTACACCATCATGAAGCCCGAAGGGGAGACGCCGACAGAGGCGCCGCCCGGAAGCTCGGCGGACCCCTCGTCTGCCGTCGCGGACACGGGGATGGACGCCCCTTCGCGGTACTCCCTTATTATGTTGCGCCAGTTTATCGCCGCGTCGCCAAGCGCCTTCACCTTCGAAATCGCGGTCTCAATGTCGATCGACGAAAAAGCCTCGCGCATCTGCAGCCAGATGTGGCCGTCGCCTGGATTGCGTGCGAATACGCCGCCGCCCGCACCCGCGAAGTTGTGGCCGGCGTCCAGCAGAGCCTGGTAGAGCTTCTCCGGCCGCTCCGGCGGCGGCTCGCCTAGATCGGCGGCCACCACAAGGTAGTCGCCCTCGCCCTCATTCACTACCCGCATCAGGAAAAACGGCATGCCGTCGGCATCAAACGCCGCTGCTTCATCCACGATTTCGGGCATCTGTATGCCAAATCTTTCGGCAAACTGCTGTATAAACTTTCTGAAATCCATGAGTTGGGATTATATCATTTTCCCCAGTTCCACGCAAGTGCGTTTTCGACAGTGCGTTTTCGACATTTCTAGGGGGGGGGTAACTGCCATTATCATGCAAAATCCCACCTATTTCCATAAGCTATTGGTGCAGCATGTCCCTTAGCACGCGAGAAGTCACGGCCAGATGATTGACAGGGGCTCCGAGGCACCGCCAAGCCCGGCCTCGAAGCGCTTGACGAGAGGCGCCCAGTCCGTGCCAGAATCCTCGAGTTCCCCGTCGGACGCGAAGACCGCATACGTCGTGCCGCGGTCGTCGCACGAGACCGCTATGCGCGACACAGACTCCATGCGCCCCGCTAGCGTCAACAGGAGTATGGCCATCCTTATCGCCGCGCCGATCTCCTCATCGTCCTCCTCCTGCGTCGCCTCGTCCGAAAGAACGCGGGCGTACGGGATTCTGAACGAAATTTCAAGCGCCGGATCGCTCCACTCGAACTCGAACACCCGGCTCTGGATGCCGTGCCCGCCGACAAAGCGCGTCAGCCCTTCGCCCGCCTCGATTTCGGCGAAAGCGGCACGCAACTCCTCGACCGCGTCCGCGCGCTTCGCCTCGATGTCTTGTTCTTTTTCCATGTTCCCCGTGAATGGTCAGTCGCCTGTCTTTGAAGAGTTGCAGCTATTTCTTTATCTCCGGATGCTGCACGGCAATCGGCGTTCCCTTCTGCGATATGTAGAACATGTCGAGGACCACGGTCTTGTCGCCGCGGTTCTCGCCATGGTGGATGGTGCCGACCATCTCCACGACGGCCTCCCCGGCCTTGACGGTCTTCTCCTCGCCGTTTAGCCCGATGATCGTGAGCTCTCCCTGCTGCAGGATGCCGTAGTTCATGACCGGATGGTGATGCCACCCGAGCTTGCTGCCGCGGGGGAACACGTAGCGCCTCACGACAAGCTCAGGCTTGCCGACGGGATAGTTCGGAAGTTCCACGCCGTCCCAGCTTTGCGACGTGCGCGCGAGGTCGATTATCTCGATCTCCTTTGCATCGTCGTATTTGGCGAACGCGGCGTCGGTGCTCGGCGTTGCGCAGCCGGCCACGACGCCAAGAGCCGCCGCGCCCAAGACCGACAGGCACCGGCTGCAGATTTTGTTTGATTTCAGCATTTTCACGGTGTTGCGTATTATATCATATGGCTGGGGTCTTAAACGGCTTGTCGGACTTTTCGACCTTGAACTCGACGCCATGTTATGGACTGGCAGGGTCGACGGAAACGCTATGGACAAGCGCTTCGCCGCCAGCGGCAATCAAGCCGATGGAGCACCACTCGTCCCCAGACACTTCATACTCGCCTTCAAATGTCTTCGCCTCCGCGGAAAGCGCGAACTTGCCGCCGCTCCCCGACGGCTGTATCTGCCGGCGGCGGTAGCCGTGCGGCGCCTTCGGGTCGGTCGTGTCGTTGTAGCGGAAGAACACGACGGAAAGCGTCCCGGCCCCAGCCGCGCGCACCGAGAACCTAAGCCGTCTCGGCTTAGGCGCCTGGCGCAGCTCGCCGTGCCACATCGTCTGCTGCATGCGCTGTCCCGCAAGAAGCCGCACGACTACACCCTCCGGGGTCTTCTCGACGCCCGCGCATCCGACCGGGAACCCCCACGACTTCGGCAGGCCCTTCTCGCCGGGCTCAGTAAAAGCGCCATTACGCAGATACGCGCCGCCGAACTCGAACGGACGATACGAAAGCGAGTCGTGGTAGCCTACGCCATCCAGCGAGAAGTGCGCCGCGCCGCCCGGCTTCGCGCCAGGAGTATGCTCATCGCCAACCGTGCGGTTGCGCCCGACCAACACACGCCACGAAGCCCCCTTTGCGATCGGCGCCACGTTCTTCGCCGGAATGCGCATCTCCAGGACGTACCTGTCATCCAGCACCTTGACCGCCGCCTCTGCGCCGAATGCGTTCGAAACACGTCCGCCGGGATGGTTCGCGCCCCAAACCGCGCCCTTTGAGTTGACAGCGACATGATAGCAGCGATTCTCGATCGACGGCGGGAAGAGGAATATCTCGACGCCGTCGTCGTCCCATACGTTCGCGTTGGGACCGATCTCTGCCTTCATCCGCGCAGGCGACGGCTCCTTGGCGTCTACGAGAAAATAGAGGCTGTCGTCGTCGTACAGCATTGCCGCAGTCGTGGCAAGCGCAGACGGAATATGCGCGCCGTCGCGTCCCCTGCCCATCTGGCGGAATTCGTCCGTGACGACGGCCCCGCCCCATGCCGCTTCGCCACCGTCGCCGTCAATCACGATTTCGCCCCTGCGCTTCGGCACGTTCAGCGTCAGGCTGCGACGCGCCCTGACCGCGTCGTTCTCCTTTATCCAGTAGTCGTTCAGCCAGCGGCGGTCGCGGCGGACGCGGAAGAGCGCAACCGCGTCGTCTTTCGCCAGCCGCTCCGCGTCGTCAAGAAGCCCGAGAAGCCTTTCCTTCGCCCCGGCGCGGTCGAGCAGCGCGGCGCGCCGCTGGTCTCCGGTCGGATAGCCGAGGTGGTTGGGATGCTCGTTCCAGAGCTTCCGGCGAAGCGCCTGGTACTCCTTCATCGCCGGATACGCCACGCCGTAGTACTTCGACTCGACGTCGTCCAGCACGGCGCCCTCGTCGAGGCCAGGATCCCAGAGAAGTTTCCCCGACAGGTAAAGCCATTGCCAGTTTGACGGAAACTGGTCTTTCTTCGCCTGCGAGGATTTGATGAACTTCGCGCCGGAAAACGCCGCCTCGTTCTTCCACCCTATGAGGCCAAGGTCGCGGTAGAGCCTGATGTCGTGCGCCTCGCGAGCCTCGCTGCACGAATAGAGATGAGGCGTGCAGTTCAGGTATTCGTAGACGTAGACGTCCTTGAGCAGCCTCTGCCAGCCCTTCAGGAGCGCGAACATGCCCGCGTTGCGAAGGCACGATGCGTCGTCAAGGGCATGTCCGTAGCAGCGTCCGTGCGGACAGAAGTACAGCTTGAGCCGCGGATTAGGCGCTACGCCGTCCGGCAGTTCTCGGTAGTCGAGGTATGCCCACATCCTCAGGTCTGCCGACGGGGCCTTCTCCCACACCCGCGCGGCGATGTCGTTGACGGTCTTGACGAAGCGCGTCGTGCGGCTCTTGCCGCCGTTGGCGCGTTCGTTCGGACCATCCAATGCCATGCAGTTCTCGCAATGGCAGTATCCGTGCGGCGTGTCGACCTGGCCAAAGAGGAACTGCCCCCTGCCGCCGAACTTCTCCAGCCTGCCGAGAATGTATTCGGCCGTCCGCCGGCGTACTTCCGGATTCGACATGCAGTACTGCGACATGTGGTGTCCGCCCTTTTCGCGCTTGCCGTCCACGAGCGCGAAGAACTCGGGATGCTCGTCGAACGTCTTGTCGCCGGGCATCGGATTGACAAAAGTCAGGTGTCCGCCTCCAAGCGGCTGATTCCTGCGCGGCACGCGGGCCGCGAAGAAGTCGCCGCGCTTTCCGAACTCGACCGCGCCGCCATACGGAGGCAGCACCTGGAACCCGTTGCGCACCGCCGTCGCCATCCCCTTCTCGGGCACTGGCCTTGCCGCCGCGCCGCAGTGGTCGAGACGCCGCACGGCAAACGCCGGCTCGCGGAAGCGAGAGAAAGGCGCAAGCACGACGCGCTCCGCCTTCGGCACGTATTCGCCGCAGTCCTCCGGCGTTGGCGCCTGAAACCAGCGCACGCCCAGCTCGCTTTCCAGGAAGTGGTAGACCGCATACAGCTCCGCAACCTCCTCGCGGCCCACAAACCACAGGCAGCCTTCCGCAACGCCAGTCCACGACGCCTCCGGCTGGCGCATTGCGCACAGCCGCTCGCGGACGCCTGACGGCACGCGATCAAGCGTGTCGAGCGTCCCGATCACGACCTTTGCGCCCGCGCCACCTCCGCCAAAGCGCACGGGCAGCAGGCGCCCTGTTGCGCGATAGACGTAGTTTGTCAGCTCCACCGCCGCAAGCCGGGACGACTCCTCGGCACGGGACGACAGCACGACCTCCGCACTCGACATGCCGTCGACGATGGCAAGACGTCCGCCTGCCGCGGCATTGCCGGCAACCGACAGCAGCAACGCTGCGCAGACAGCGGACCGCAGCGCAATTCCATTAGTGCACATAGATCACCATCCCCGGACGGAAAAGCCTTAGGACCAGGTTGCCGCCTTCGACGGCAAGGACGCCCGAAAGGTTCGGAGCGCCTTCGAACTGGCACGTCCAGCCGGAGAAGTCTCCGGAGAACGCACCAGCCGTCATGAGCACATGGTTTCCGGACGCAAGCCGCTTGACGCTTCCAGTAAAGCGGGCTGTTCCAGATCCCGCCGCCGACAGGACGCCTGAAACGTCAAGCGCGGCGATGGAGCCGTTCTCCTCGACGTGGAACGTCATCACCGCACCGTCGTCCAGCGCGACCGCGCCCGCCACCGAGCCGCCGCCCGAAAGCGCCGCCGTCGCAACCGACCCGCCTCGGAGGTCGAGCGTCGCTCCAGACGCCACTGCAACGGACTTCGCGCGCGTCGCGCGGTAGCCCGGCGTCTCCACGCCCAGCCACTTCTCGCGCAGATACGCCTCGACCGCCTCGACCGTCTGGCGGCTCAGCATCTGCGGATAGAGGATGTACTCCGCGATCTTCGACCCGCCAATGTAGTAGCCGTAGTGGTCGGAGCCAAGGCCGGATGCGCCAAATGCGTAGTGGTTCGCAAGCGAAACGACATCCCACCCGCCAGAAAGACCTGCCGACTTCGCAGCGACGAACGCTCCGTTTACACGCGCTCGCGTAACGCCTGTGCCGACACCGTTGTCGGTTTGGTTGCCGGGGCGTCCGGAATTCCATATCAAGGCGTCTTCAGTCGCGGTGCGCTGACCATAGTTGTAGCGAATAAGTCCGTAACCGTCGTTGTAGCCGTAGCCACAGTTCGGAACGATCGATCCGCCTCCCTGCGACGAATCCATCAGCATCAGCGCCGTATGGAACGTCGCCTTTTTTGCCTTGCCGCTGCCGAAACGCAAATCAGGATTGGCGTCCGACACCCCTTCCGCGTAGACGTTCCGGCGCGGTCCGAAGTCGACCGCAGGCTTTCCGTTGCAGGCGGTCGCGGCGTATACGGCCTTGTTCGTCGACGCGGCGATCGCATTGAGCGTTTGACCACCTTCGTTCACGCTGGCCCACGCGGTCACGCGCACAACGCCGTCCGCTTCGGTCTTGGTCAGCGTCTCGTCGGCGGACGCATCCACGTGCAGATAGGCGCCATCAGGGAGCGAATCGGCGGTCATTCGCCGCGACGCCACCGCGAGCGTTCCGTCCTCGACGCACAAGTCGGCGTCGGCATCGGAAAGCTCCGCGACCGTGAGCGTGCCGCCGCCGCGCTTGGTCAGAGTTCCACTGCCGGATACGGAGTCGATCCAGCCAGTCTCGCCGCTCGCGACCGCGTAGCCCGGCGCACCAGGCGAAAGCGACGCGACGCCGAACGAGTTCGTCTCCGATCCGCACGTGAAGTTCACTTCCGCGTTCATCCACTTCTTCATCAGGTACCCGGTGACGGCAAGGCGCTCCGCGCGCGTCAGCACGTTCGTGTAGACGATGCATTCGTAGAGCCGCATGCGCCCGTTTCTGTCGTATCTGGACCCATCGTAGCCGAAGCAGTCGGCATGGACGCCCGAAAGCGGCGCGGCCTCGAGCACAAGCGGAATGTAATACGTGTCTTTGGAGTATGTGTACGTGCCGCTGTACGGATAGCCCGCATTGTACGCCCGTTCCTCGCCGTTGACGCAGAATCTGCCGTTAACTACGTCGTACATGCCGCCGCCCCACACTATGTCGGAGTTCCACGTATTGCTCGCGTCGCGCAGGAAGCAGGATTGGTAGTGCTTCTTCCAGAGCATGTCCGACACGCCAAGCACTTCGCCGCCGCCACTTGCCGGAGAATGCACAAGGAACACGTGGCGGATGCCGTAGACGAATTTGTCCCAGACGAGCGGACGGGCGTTCTCGATGCCGGCGTCGTTCGACTGCGCAAAATAGATGTGCTGCTGGCCAGACGAATCAGTGACGAGCCACGGACGCTTCACGACGTTCGTCGCGAAGCCGTACTCCACGCCGCGCACGTCATTCAGCCGCGTCACAAAGTTCGTTCCGTTCTCGGCCACTATGGTCCGCGAATCTTCGTCAGACACGTCGACCCAGAACGCCGGAGTCCCCACGACCCTGTACTCAGGGATCTCCGCAATCACCTCGCCTGCGCCGCCGATCACGCCGACGGACGCGCCATCGGAGAACGTCAGCCCTTCGAGCGACGCCAGTGCCGGCAGGTAGATTGCGCCTTCGCCGGACAGGACCGCGCCTTCCTCGTAGACGAGGCTGTCGACCTTCAGTCCGTTTGGCGGCAGCTTCAGCGTCGCGCCGTTGGAAACGGCAAGCGTCTTGACATACGCCGCGCCGCCGCCGATCTCGCCTTCGAGCTCGAGGACTCCGCCCCTGACCTCAAGCACGCCCGTGTTGAGCGACGGCTGTACGTTGAGCGACGTCTTGAGGGTTCCGGCGCCATCCTTGACGACAGTGCCAACGAGGTTCGTGATGCCGAGAATCCGCGCCGTGACACCGTCTTGGACGGTCAGGCGGACGCGGTCATCCGAACCTATCACCTTGAAGCAAGCCTCGGGGAAGCCTGACTCGCCCGCGTCGGCCGCAGCAAACTCGAAGTGGCAGTCGCCAAAGCGCAAATGCGGCATTGCACTGTTCACGATGCGCTTCACCACGTATGTGCCCGGCACAAAGCCGGCGTCTGTGTCGAAGACGCAGATGTTGCTCGCGCCGCCGTAGATGTTTTTGACCTCGCAGCGCAGCGAGTCTTCCTCGCGGTACTTCATCAGGCGAATGTTGTCAGTGGAACCGTTCTGCCTCGCGATATCGATGGCCTTTATCGTCACGTTCGGCGTGAACGCGTCGAACGTCAGTTCTCCGTCGTCTACATCCGCCGTGGCCAGATCGCTCAGTTCCACAAGCTCATCCGAGAAGATACGCCTGACAAACGTCCCTTCCGTAATGCCTGTTCCGTGCACCAGGGTTCCGGCCGATATCACGTGATTTCCCCCAGTACGCGAGATATAGGCCGAACCGGCCTTTCGCGTCCACCTGCCTACGACGTTGGTGGGCGAGCCCTGCGGCGCATAGACGCGGAAGGCGCCCCACGAGTTGCGGTATGTCGAAATGGACAGCGGATTGGCCCTCGTCTCCCCAGCGGCTTTGGCGTAGAGGTCGAGCCTGTGATATACCGTGCCTGACGATACGGACATGAAGTTCATCGACACGTCGCCGCACAGGAAACAGGAGTTGAAGTGGGCGTTGCCTGCAGCATTCGGCACGGAAAGGTCGGCATAAAGCCTGATGCCGCTTAGGAACGGATTGCGGCTCGAGGAATTCAGCGTGACGCCGGAATCGCTGATCACATACGGACACACGGCCGTGTCGGTTATCGCGCCGGCGACGCCCTGAAGCCAGGAAATCGAGAAGCCGCCGGCAGCCTTGACGTAGAGCGGGGCGGAAAGCGCATTAGTAAGGTACGCGCCGTCGCCAGTCGCCGAGGGGACTGCTCCCTCGTGCCAGTTTCCGGCATCCGACCAAACGGCTGGCGACTCTGCCGTCTCGCCAATTCCTGCACGCAACAGCCAGTCGCCTGTAGCGCCAGACGCCGTGCCGACGCTAAAGGCCGTCATGACCAAAGAGGAAAGAACGACGCGAGGCTTATATCCTGCTATCTCCATATTCTTATCTCCATTTTTGTCCGTATTATATCATGCCCAGGATGGGAAATCAACGACGAGAAGATAAGCGCGATTGACTAACCGGGCGGAACAATGATATAAATCTCCGCAAAAGCGTTGTGACAATTTCGCATGTACAACACAACCCTTAAACGCAGATGAAAAACAGACTACAAACATTCGTACCGGCTGCGGTTGCCAGTGCCTTCGCCGTGGCCGCAATGGTCGTGCTTCCCTTAAACGCCATCGCCTCAGGTTCCGAAACAACGTGGACGGCGGGCGGCGGAGATGAGATCGGGTCAAACTCATACGTCCTAATCGCATCCGACATCGGCGAAAGCGCGGAGGGCTGGCGCTACGTGGCGTTCTCCACCGCCGACAGCGACTACGCGATTACCTCGAACCGCGCCTGGGTCGCGACTATGGCCAACAGCGCAATCGGCGACGGCGCGACGCTTTCGTTCGCCGATTCGAGCGCCACGGCGTGGACGGCCGGCGCGAACGTGGTGGTCTCCGGCTTCGCAGAAAGCGCGATCCGCTTCGGCGCGTCGGAAGTCGGCCTCACAAGTGCGCAGCGCAGGCGCTTCGTCACGCCCGACGGCAAACGGCTCTACGTCAGCAGCGATGGCTACCTGACGACCCAGCGCAGGGCATTCGGCCTAATCCTCAAGTAGGGTTCCCTTATCTCGGCAGCGGGTAGTGCTTGTCCATCGCTGCCGCGAAAAGGTCGATGCCTTCGAGCACTTTGGTTATGTTCTTTGCCTTGGGCGAGTCCGGGACCGTGAACTTCCAGGGTGCGGTGTAGATTCCCTTGAGCATCTTCGGATCAAGACGGGCCTTGCAGAACGCGACAAGAGCCTCCGCATGAACATCCAGGCAGTCCCATGTACCCCGCAATTCACGCGCCACCTATCGTCTAATCCGCAGGGTCTCGCCCGTATCCTCGATTTCGAAGAGCGCCATGCGCTCGTCGGGAGTGACGTTTGGCTGGTGAAGCGTCAGCATCAAGCGGCCGTCGAAGGTCTTGAAAATCATTCCGTGCCCGCCGTTCTTGCTGAAGAGAAGGTCGTCCTTCGACCACGGCCCGGCTAGCCGGCCTCCGGACGACTTGCGCACAAAGACGCAGTAGTCAGGGCCTTCCTTGCCGTCGCGCTTTATCGTGTTCGACCAGATCATGTAGAGTGCGCCGCTCTTCGGCGAAAGGTAGAGGAACGGGCCGTCCGTGATAAATCCAGCCCCCGCCATCGCATCGGACGCCTTGAACATCGTCGTTGGCGCGGCTGTGAACGAGCCGAAGTCCGGCGCAAGCGGCGCATAGCACATGCGTCCGTCCTTCATCTGGCACCATTCATGGCAGAACACCATGTAGGGCTGTCCGTCCTCGACATAAAGCGTGCCGTCGAGCGTCATCCAGTCCTGCGGAGGCACGGGACCGTTCTTGACAGGCACGAAAGGCCCCATCGGGCTGTCCGCCTTGTACACCCATGTTCCGCGCGGCGAGACCATGTCCTCGCGCCCCGGAACGAGCGGCGCAATGGCGTATGCCCCCTGCTCCATCGTCAGGGTCACGAAGAGATAGTATGCGCCTTTGTACTTGTGGACCTCGGGTGCCCAGACCTTGCGAACGGGCAAATCGTCGGCAACGCGCATCACCTGTTGCTTGTCCGTCCAGTGCTCCAAATCGGAGCTTATGCGCACGAAGACGCCGCGTCCACCGTCCCAGGGTTTTGATTCGTAGAGGTAGTAGATGCCATCCTCGGCCAGCACGAACGGATCGCGAACCCGAAAATCAGCTCGTGCGAACGCAGTGTCGCGGATCGCATCACCAGACGAGGCACATCCCGCCTGCATCAGCGCAGCAGAAAGGAGCGCCGACAAAACCGACAAGGCTTTCTTCATGTCTCGATGCAAACGTTATCAGCGAACGGTGATCCTCGTTCCGCACGGAATGTGCTTGCAGCGTATGATGACGACGCCGCTTCCGCCATTGCCGCCAAGAGCGTATTTGGTGTTGGCGGTGCAACCGCCGCCGCCGCCACCACCACCGCCGGTGCCGTCAACGCCGTTGCCGCCGGGCGAGCAGTCTGAGCCATCGTAAGCGCCTCCATCACCACCGTTGGCACCGCCCGTGCCGTTGTTGTTGTTGGCCACAGTGCCGCCGACCCCGCCGCCACCACCGCTTCCATAACATACCTCACTTCCGGTGATGGAACAGACAAACCCGGCGCCGCCGTCACCCGCCTTGGCCTGGTATGTTCCAACGCCGCCAGCCGATGTCGCGCCGCCGCCACCGCCGCCGCTCCATACGGCGCCCACTCCCCCGTTTTTGCCCTGCTCCGGCGTACCCGTGCCAGCATCGGCCGTTCCGCCTCCGGCACCGGAGCCGCCGCCGCCACTGCCTCCATTTCTCCCTGTATAGTGCGTATTTGAAGAAGTGTAGGCACCACCGCCCCCACCGCCACCTTTTGCGACAAACCCCATGATGGACGAGTCGCCGCCGTTATTCCCCCAATCATTGCTGCCGCCCGCGCCACCCGCGCCAACGACAACCTGATAGACGCCGGACGTAACGGCAAAGCTCGTCCGGTAGATGACACCGCCGCCACCG
>JAFRBA010000238.1 GCA_017405115.1 Kiritimatiellia bacterium | reverse complement strand
TCATGGTCGGTGTCGGCCATGCCGAATGTGGACTTTATCCAATGAAACATGGCTTGCCGTCGCAAACGGCGGTAAATGGCGTAGCTCACCCGGAGGAAGATTTCCTGATAATCCTAATTTCCTGATAACCCAGCCGAAGGCTGTCCGCAAAGCGGATGCCCTAGCAGGGGTGGCATCCTGCCCGTTGGAGGAAGCGGTGGGTTATTCCATTTCAACGGGCGGGACGCCCGTTGTCCCAGTGGTGCCGCCGCCTGCCGGAAGTGTCGCTGATGTCGGGGTTTGGGAAAATTTGGGGAGACACCCCAGTGATGTTGCCAGTTTTTGATGGTTTAGTGGCTATTCTTCGCGGTTATCATGTTTTGAGAATCTAATGCGGAAAATCTTGAGGCACAATGAAGGTGGTCTAAAGGTCTCTCGTGACATAGGAAATTCCAACAGGAGGAAGCGAAACGGCGGAGGTTTCCGTCAACGGCAAGTGCGTGGAGCAGAAGCCTGTCGCCGGCAGCTATTTGAGTTTGCGCCGCGAATGGAAAGAAGGTGATAGGGTGGCGCTGAAGTTCGACATGAAGACACGCGTTCATCGCCTCGACCATTGCCTTGCCTTCACGCGGGGACCGATACTGCTTGCGCGGGACACGCGCTTCTGCGACGGTCCCTTGGATGAGCCTATGCGCAGGGGCAAGGTGACAGACGGCGATTCCGCGCCGGTCTTTGTGCCCGTGCAGAGCTACACGGAAGACATGTGGATGGTGTTTGAGACGACGTTGCCGCTTGGATTGCACTGGGTGGGCGAGAACGGGAAACTGCCTTTGAGCGTTCGGTTCTGCGACTACGCCTCCGCCGCAAACATTTGGAGTCCCGAAAACGCCTGCCGCGTCTGGCTCCCCGAAGAGTACGGCCGGAACGAGTAAGATCATTAACAGATACCTTTGCGTGTTGGCGGCGACGCTGTGCATCGTCGCCGAAGGATTTTGTGGGTGCGCACCCTGCGGGGGTCGCTACGGTGGACAAAGGTGGTTCAAGGCATGGGCGGAGAGGAGGTGCGAGGATACGCGGGGGTGGGATTACAGCTTGGCGAGGATGTCGGGGATGTTGGACTTGTCTAAGGACGAGAAAGCGAAGCACTTCTTGCCGAGGTGGTTGAGGGATGCGCCTACGTGAATCAAGGTCGTTTTGTCGATGATGAGGAAACGGTCGTGGAACATGTCGGAGGTCTTGACCGTGAGCGAGTTTGCGTACTGCGCGTTGAACTGCGCAACATCGATGGCATGAAGCATCTTGTTCCGCGAATTCTTCACTGCGAGCACCGACACGCCCTGCCTTTTCTGCGCGATGAGCGGCAGAACGCTGTCGGCGAAGTATGGATCGATGATGATCAGTTCCGTCTTGGCCATGCGCACGAATTTCTTCATCTGCTCGAACGCGTCGTATATCTGCCCGTCGTAGAACACCTTCTGCGGCGGGAACTTCTTGTCCTGCATCGCATCGAGTATCAGCCTGAAGCGTTCCTCGTTGCGGGCCTGGTTTGCGTCGTTTTTGGCTTGGTCTGCGATTTGCCGCCGGTCGGTCGTTTCGATTCTCTCCAGAAGCGGCGCGATGGATGCAAGGGTGCGGCGCATGGCGACGAACGCCCGCATTACTTGTATGTTGGCTGCAATTGCTCTTGGCTAACGAAGAACACTGCTCAACATGGCAATGCCATTTTCCGTAAATGCATAAGGGAGGTATTTTATGTTGCTGCCTCGTCCGCCGTTCAAGGTGCCAATTTGGCATCTTGAACAGTCCTCACGGCTCAGTTGAAACATGAAGTCATTCGGGAAACGTTCAATGTTGCGCTTTACTTGTCGATTAAGTTGCCCGACTTCAACCCCGTATAGTTCCGCAAGGTCGCGGTCAAGCATAACTTGGACATCGCGAATGGTTATTATCTGCGAGCGTATGACATCGACATTTATCGGTTCGGTAATAGTCAGATCATTCATTGTCCTTCTCCCTGCAACGGCGCGTATTATGCCATTTCGCCGCCTGCATTGACAGGCGGCAAACATAGTCGCCACAACTTCAAGCACTTTCCATCTCAGCCCTTCCGGCTTCGCGCCGGAGGGGCTTTTTTCGTTTGCCGTCGGGTCGTTTGGCCCGGCGGCATTTTTTGTCGCTTCGATTTCCCTGCGCGGCGTGTGTCGCGGGATTCACAAAACCAAAGAGGCAATTGCAAAACCTCGCGAATTCGGTAGGGCGCGGACTCCGGCCGCGCCGCGGCGGCGTGAGGACACGCCGCCCTACCAGGTTTTGCAACTGCCTCCAAAGAAAGGAAAATCCGATGAACGCGGATAAGTTATCGACAGGCGGCGCGTCGCCGTCTGCGGAGTCAAAGAAAAGGGAAGGGGAAAAGAGAAAATCCCCCTTGACACCCTATAGAGAAAAGGGCAAGGAAAAGGGCAAGAGAGAGAATCTGCGGGGACAGGCCCCGGGAGCGGGTTTTGACATGATGACATTTCTAAAGATCGGCGGGGACAGTCCCCGGGATTTGCCGTCGAGGTAATCCATGCCCCGGTAGAAGCCGCGGTCGTGACGCCGGCAAGAGCCGTCAGGTAGGTGAACAAGGCGAGGCAGAGCGTGACGAACGTTTTCATAGGCAACGTCAGGGCAGGATCTTAAGCAGGTCGGCTACGCCGATGCGGGACGGAGACGAGCTTTCGTCCGGGACAAGCGAACTTTGCGGAGTGTCAAACGCGACCTGCCACGCCAGCGGCACGCCAAGCGTATCCTTGAAATGCAGAAGCGCCGGGCTCAGAGGCTCTGAAAAAGAGCTCTTGCATTCCACCAGCATGAAAGGCGCACCATCTCTGACGACGAGAAAGTCAACTTCACGCTGCATTTTGTCGCGCAGATAGCAAAGTTCGAACTCGCCGATTCCGCAGTCCGTCCACCAATGCACAGCCTTCAGCAGATGCGATGCGACGAAGTTTTCCCGCCTTGCACCTTCGTCTGCAACCTGGCTCCAGTCCCACAGATATATCTTCGGCTGTTTTCTGATGGAGCTTGCGACGTTCTTGTGCCATGGCCTGACCTCATACGAGAAGAACACGCTCTCTAGCAGCGACAGCCAGTTGCTGACCGTCGGCTGTGAAGCGCCTATGTCGGAGGCGAGCGCGGCGACGTTGATTCCGCCCGAAACTCTGGATGCCAGCAGTTCGGACAGTCTTTGTATCTGGCGCACGTCCTGTACGCGGCTCAAGTCGCGCAAATCCTCGCGGAACAGCTGTTCCAGCCTCATTCTCTGCCACCGCGAACGGAATTTCAGCGTGCCGTTCAGAAATGGCTCGGGATAGCCGCCGAGGGCGAGCAGGGACTCCACCATGTCCTGCGGCACGTCCACGGGCTTCCTGAAAAGTCCGTCCGTGTCGATGTCGGAACTCGCTATTTCTCCGGCGGAAAGAGGATGCACCCGATAGAGGAAGTACCTGCCCATAAGGCTGTCGCCGCCTCTCTTGTAGATGTTCAGCCGCGCGCTTCCGGTCACGGCGATCTTGAGGCGTCGCCCGTCGCCATACACGTCGAAGAAGCCCTTGAGCATTTTCTTCCATCGGGAGAACTTGTGTATTTCGTCGAATATGACAGAGCCTTGTCCAGTCCGCTTCTCCTGTTTAGAAAGCGAAAGAGCCGTTGCTATGGCGTCGCCGCCGCGCTGTATCAGTCCGAATCCGTCAGGCGCATCATAGGAGAGGTAACGCGCATCCGGCAAGGTTGCTCTTGCTAAAGTTGTCTTGCCGGCCTGACGCGGGCCAGATAAAAAGGCCATTTGCCTCAACGTTGCGAAATGTTCGCCGAGGATATTCTCGTATATGCGTTTCATGACGAAATTATACCATAATCTTCCCTGTGGCTTCAACCACCAAAATAAAGCCAGCCTTATTTTGGTCGCCACCAAAATAAAGTCGGCGTTGTTTTGGTGGGGAAATTAAGGGGTCTGTCCCCGAAGAATGGGGTAAAGTCATCGACTGGCAGAACGAGGTCTCTTGACAAGATTGTCGCCGACGCTGGCATCCCGTACGGAATCAAGCTCATAGGCGGCAATGTCGGCGTGGCGGGCAAGCTCGTAACGCTTCCGCACTACATGGCGATGTTCCTGCGGCCTGCAAATTCCTGTATGTGACGGCGGAGGCCTCCGCAGTAGATTCTCAAACCTGAAGGCCGGCAGTATTTCGACACTGATAGTTCCGGCAATGAGCGGGATGTGACACTAGAAACGAATAAACCGAGGGAGCTGAGAGAAACGCTTCAGCCGCGTCCCGCAATGGTTCTCTTGTGCTATAATACACGGTGCGCTTCATGCGCAGGGAGAAGACATGTCACAGGAAGAAGAGACCGAATCCGGTTTGGAATCCGCCCGCGGCGGACGCCGCACGGCGATGACCATCACCTACACCTACAGGCGCGGGCTCTACGTGAACCTCACCAACCGCTGCCCGTGCGCCTGCGTGTTCTGCCTGAGGCAGAACGGCGACGGCGTGGGAGGGTCCGGCTCGCTATGGCTCGAGCACGAGCCGTCCGCCGAGGAGGCGCGCGCGGCGATCGACGCGCGCGACCTGGGCCAGTTCGACGAGGTCGTCTTCTGCGGATACGGCGAGCCCACCGAACGACTCGACGTGCTGCTCGAGTCCGCCAGGCACATCCGCGCCGTCGCGCCGTCCTGCCGCATCCGCGTGAACACCAACGGGCTTTCGGACCTGATAAACGGGCGCGAGACCGCGCCGTTGCTCAAGGGCCTCGTCGACGTGGTGTCCGTGAGCCTGAACACGCCCGACCCGGACGAGTACGTGCGGATGTGCCGGCCGCGCTTCGGGCTGCGCAGCTACGACGCGATGCTCGCCTTCGCGCGCGACTGCCGCAGATACGTGCCGGAAGTGGTTTTGTCGGTCGTGGGCGCTCCCGTGACGACGCCCGAGCAGCAGGCGGCGTGCCGCGCCATCGCGGATTCCGTCGGCGCTCGGCTGCGCATCAGGGCTTACGAGGGCTAGGGCATTTATGCTATACTATGGCGTCTAAGCGAGGAGCATGCGAATGGCAGACAAGATAAGTTTCGAGGCGCCGCGCGGCATGCGCGACTTCTATCCGGAGGACATGGTCTGGCGCAACCGCGTATTCGACGCCTTCCGAGCGGCCGGCGCCGCCGCGGGCTTCGAGCCGTACGACGCCTGCGTCGTGGAGAGCTACGAGCTTCTTGCCCGCAAGGCCGGCGAAGAGGTCGGCGAGCAGATATACCACTTCTTCGACAAGTCCGACCGCCACCTCGCGCTCCGCGCCGAGATGACGCCGACATTGGCGCGAATGGTCGCGCAGCGCCAGAAGGAGCTGTCATTTCCGCTGAAGTGGACCACCATCGCCCAGTGCTTCCGGTACGAGCGCATGACGAAGGGGCGCAAGCGCGAGCACTACCAGTGGAACGTGGACATCATCGGCGAGGAATCCATACTCGCCGAGGCCGAGGTGATAGGCGCGGCCGTCGACGCGCTCAGGCGCATGGGCCTCTCCGACGGCGACTTCCGCGTGCGAGTCTCGTCGCGCAGGTTCCTGGGCGACCTGCTCGCCAGGAGCGGCATCCCCGCCGAGCGCCACGCGCAGGTGTTCCTGGCGCTCGACAAGCGCGGCAAGATGCCGGACGCCGAGATCGCGGCAATGCTGCGCGACGGCGGGCTCTCCGACGCCGAGACGCAGGCGGCCTTCGCCGTCATGGACACGAAGGACTACGCAGACTGCCCGGAGCTGGTGGAGCTCTTTCGCCTGGCGGAGATCGCCGGTTTCGCCGGCGTGCTCCAGTTCGACATTTCCGTGATACGCGGCCTGAGCTACTACACGGGCGTCGTGTTCGAGTGCTTCGACACGGCAGGCGAGTTCCGCGCGATCTTCGGCGGCGGGCGCTACGACAATCTCCTCACGACCATCGGCGGGGAGCCCGCGACGGCTGTCGGCCTCGGCTTCGGCGACGTCGTCGTCACCGAGCTCCTCAAGGCGCGTCTCGGGTCGGACGCCGCCAGGGCGCGCACCGGCGTCGCCGTCGGCTTCATGTTCCCCGAGCAGCGCGACGCCGCGCTCGCGCTCGCCTCCCGTCTCCGCCGCGAAGGGGAGCGCGTCGACCTTTCCCTCAGGAGCCTCAAGCCGAAGAAGTTCTTCGCCCACGCCTCGGAGCGCGGCGCGGCCAAGGCCGTCTTTCTCGGACCTGACGACGTCGCCAAGGGCGTTGCCAGGATGAAGGACATGGATACGCGCGAGGAGACGGAGGTATGCCTGAGCTGAGGGACATACGGGCGAGCCTCGAGGTGGGGTTCCGCGATGGCGAGCTGCCACACCGCTACGGCCGGCTGAGGGGCAGGGCCTGGCGGGCGATAGGGGCCGTCGCGGAGTTCCCGTTCGAGGACGAGCAGTTCGACGTCGTCATAATGGCCGGAGGCGCTGTCTCTCGCGCGTCCGTGCGCGAGGCGCACCGCGTGCTCAGGCCCGAGGGCAGGCTCTACTTCACGGTGCCGCAGCGCACGAAGAGGCAGGAGGGGTTCGCCCTGCCGGACATCTATTCGCTCGTGCGCGACGGCTTCAACATCGCCGACGTCGAGCGCCCGCCATGGTGGCATTTCGGCCGCGGCGTCCGCACGCTGTCGATCTGCGCGCAGAAGAAGAACTGGCGCACCCTTAACAACAGCTTCCGTCCATACGTATGACGTTCGCGGCGATAGCGATGCTCTGTGCGATGACCTCCGCGGACGCGGTGGCGGTGGTGCTCAACTCCCCGTCCGCCACGGGCGCGAAGACCTTCGCGGCCGCGAAGGCCATCGTCGAGCGGGACGCCGCGGCGGGCCGTCCGCTTCAGCAGTTCGTCATCGGCGTCACGACGGACGACAAGAAGCTCGCCGAGCGCTACCTTGCGGCGTCCCGGGGCCGCATACTTGCGCTTGCCGAGAAGACGGACAATCCGCTCGCGTGGTACCTGCTGTCGCTCGAGACGAACGACTGCCGGCTTCTCATGCGCGCGGCGAACGGCGGCAACGTGCAGGCTCTGAACGCGCTCGGGACGCTCGCCACGCAGGAGGCGCTCGCCGCCCGCGGGCCGGGCGCCGACACGAACAAGCTCCAGCGCGTCCTCGAGAAGAGCTACAACTACTTCCGACGTGCCGCCGCCCAGCGCGACCCCAACGGATTCGTCAACCTCGGGGCCTGCTACCTTCAGGGCCTGGGGTGTCCGCAGGACATGGCGATGGCATTCCAGTGCTACCGCTCCGCCGCGGAGGCCGGGCATCCGGAGGCGATGGACAACCTGTCCGCGATGTACCAGTTCGGCCATGGCGTTGAGAAGAACACGGAGCTTTCGCTGTTCTGGGGGATGCGCGGGCGAGCTGTGCGCGGCGACGAGGCCGCCGCGAAATGGCTCAGGGAGAGGAAATCGAGATAAAGGGTGTGAAAAGCCATGCCAATTCCGCAAAGCCTCGGGACGGCAGGTTCTGCGGCATATCGCTCGATTTCTCTTCGCCGAGGCCGCTTGCCGAGCAGTTTGCCGATGCCTTGAGGAATGCGATACGCTCGGGGAAGTTCGGCATCGGAGACATCCTGCCGCCTGTCAGGGAATGGACGTCGGCGCTTGGCTGCAGCGCGTTCGTCCCGCGCAAGGCCATGAGGACGCTCGCCAGGGAAGGCGCGCTTTCGGTAAAGCGACACGTAGGTGCCGTGGTCACGGGAAGGCTCGTGCCGGAAAGGCGACGGCTTGTCGTCTACGTATCGGTCGACAACGGCGACATATGGAGCCGCAACGTCTTCGCGTTCCACCTTGGCGAGCTGCTGAGGTCTGCGGGCATGCGCTTCGAGCATGTGGCGATCGGGCGCGGCAGGCAGGCCGAGTCGTCGGCGCAGCTGCTGGACGCCGTAAGGCGGGGCGTGGACTTCGCCCTCTGCGAGATATCCCAGGCAAGACACACGGACATCTTCCGCCGCGCCGGGATCCCGTTCGCCGTCATATCCGTTGGATATGAGAAGTTCCCCGGCGCCGAAGCGGTGTTCAACAGAGTTGACGACGAACTTGTCGCCGACATCGTCCGCGTCCTGAAAAGGGAGCGTTGCCGACATGTGGAGATATACGGAGGCGGCTCATGGCCAAACGACCGCATGTCCGCGCCGTTCTTCTCGGCTGGCCTGCATGTGCAGAGAAAGGCGCTCGCCTTGCCGCCGCACAAGACATGCGTTTCCGCCTGGCAGAAGGCGGCGCTGGATGCGTTCGACGCACGCCTCTCGTCCCCCGATGGCGGGGGGCTCCCAGACGCAATCGTGTTCTACGACGACTTCATCGCGGCAGGCGCTTTTCTGGCGATGGCGCGCCACGGTGTGAGGGTTCCCGGGGACGTCAAGATACTTACGTTCTCGAACAAGGGGCTTGGCCCCGTTTTCTTCCGTCCGCTTACGCGCTTTGAGTCCGATAACGCCGCAAACGCCGCGAAGATTGGGCGTTGGATCAAGGCTTGGCTTGCCGGGAAACGTCTCGCACCGCCCCGCATAGCGGCAAGGTTTGTCCGCGGAACCTCGTTGTGAAGGTCTTATTACATCTCTTATTGCATCTCATTTGGCGTTTTTGCGGCCACAGATGGTGTTGGCGCAATCGTATTTGGTACAATGCCAGCGAATTAGCATGAAACGGAGACTACAATGAACGTCAAGACGATGGTTGTTGCCGTGACCGCGATGGTCTGCGCCGTTGTACAGTCGCAGGCGGTCGACTTTTCCAACACGCTTGGCGACGGCGACATCGCGAATCCCAACAACTGGCCTGACAACACGCTGCCGAGCACGACTGATGCAGTGAAGATGACCCAAAGAATCACCTACAAGGCGTCAGAGGACGTCACATTCAAGTCGCTCGTCTTCAATCCGACCCAAAGCGGCACCTGCAAGTTCGACTTGTCCGAAAACGATGCCACCGTTACGCTGACTGGCAATGGAACTGGCGACGGAAGTCCGACTACTGTGTTCTATGATTATCAGTTCAACAACAGCACGATTTGGCTCATTGGCGGCAAATGGAATCTGACGGGGGCATATTCTATTTTCACCGCAGGGCACCGGAAAGAATGCAAGATAATCGTCACCGACAACGCCCAGGTCTCCTTGGCAGGCTACTTGATGCCAGGGTATCAGGGCACAGGGGCAAACGACCGGATCGTCGTTACGAACGGTGCCTCGATTACGACGCGGAGGATAACGATTGGATACGTGGCGGGTGCGAACAACGGCGTCCTTGAAATCGCAAAAGACGGAACGGTCAACGCGAGTGACTTCGTGGCAACCGAAACGCAGAGTACGGTTTCTGGCGGAACGATTTACGTGCATGGCGCGAACTCCAAGTTCGTGGGCGCGTCTGGAAAGAACGTGAACATCGGATATATGACGAAGGACGCGAAGCTGATTCTGGACGACGGAGCGTCGTTTACCTGCGGTTCGCTTTACGTTGGGAATGCCAATAGCACCAGCATCGCGCACGACAATCTTCTCGTGGCGTCCAATTCAACTATAAAAACATTTCAGGCTTTGTCTATCGGACATGCAGGATACAACAACTCGGCCGAAATATACAACACGCCGGTAACGGTCAATGGGTCGTTCCGCGTTGGAAGGAGCGCTGCCGCCAGCAACAACGTCGTGCGCCTGATTGGCTCTGAAACGACGCTTTCGTACGTGTCGGACACGGACGCGCCGTTTTTCGAGTCTGGATGCAACAACACGCTGTCGTTCGAGGGCGGTGCTTCGCACTCCCTCATAACTGGCGCGGATGTCACCTTCTCCGGTAGTGCTCACAACAACACCCTCCGCATAAGCGGCAGCGGCTCGCAGGTCGTCAAAACCGCGATGAAGTTCTACATGAGCGTGGCGAACGCCAACAGCTATGCTAACTCCATAATCGTGGAGGACGGGGGCAAGTTCGAGTTCTATGACATGTTCGTATGCCGTCAGGATCACAGCCTCGTGGTTTCGAACGGCACGCTGACGACAGCGCGCAACGACCCGAACGCGTATTCTCTCCAGATCGGATACGTTCCGAATGGCTCCACTGCCACGACGACGAACAACGCTCTCGTGATACAGGGCGATTCGCCGAAGGTGGATTTCAGGCTCACGGGGCTCTCGCTGGCGCATGGCTCGCGTCTGCATTTCGACATTCCTGCTTCCGGCGTCTACGCGGACGTGCCGATCAAAGTCATCAATTTGCGGCTGACGGACGACTGCACTTTGTCTGCTGATGTTACGGATTGCCTTGCATCGCTGGAGCGCGGCACTAGGCGGACGCTTACCCTTGCCGAAATGCACACCGGAACCAACGGCGCCGGCCAGGATGTCGGCGGCAATCTTACGATTCCGCAGACGGTGCTTGACGCGGCGAACGCAGGCCTCCCCGAGCATTGCAAGTTCTATATTGATGGCCGCAAGTTGATGCTGAAGGTCTCAAAGCCGCTCGGAATGGTCATCATGGTTATGTGAGATTAAAATGAACACGATGAAAACCAAGACCTTGGTAGTTGCTGCGACGCTGTGCGTTGCCCATGTGCTGCACTCCGCGCAGTCCGCGAACGTAAAGGACTTCGGCGCCGTCGGTGACGGCGTGCACGACGACACGCTTGCGATACAGAAGGCGGCGGACGCTCTTCTGCCTGGCGGCGTCGTCGGTCGCCGCGACATGTGGCCCATGTGCGGGCGGATTAAGAACAGCCGCCAGGACGGGCCGAACGGCGAGCTGCTCTTCCCGGCCGGCGTCTACCGCGTGACGGGGCCGGTCGAGCTGCGGCATTCGGTGTACGTGCGCGGCGAGAAGGGGGCCGTAGTCCGCAACGAGACGCTCGACCAGAACACGTTCTTCTTCCGCGACGCGTACCGCTGCAAGATCGAGGGCCTTGCGTTCGAGGGAGGGTTCAACCAGACCTATTTCTGGACTCGCAACCTCGAATCCGCCAACATCGTCGTTAGGAACTGCACGTTCAGGAACGCCGCCGGAACGGCCGTGTTCACCGAAAGCTATCGCGAGGATCCAAGCCTCGTCACCGAAGGCGTTCCTACCGACAAGCTCAAGGTGACTCACGCGGCGCGGTACAGGTGGCGGCGCGGCGAGGACGGGCGGTGCATCCTCGAAGAGCGCGACCTGTCGGTGCTGCGCCCGTACAACAACTCGACGCTTTTCACCGTTGAGGACTGCCGTTTCGAGGGCAATGCGCGCTCGTTCTGCGGCTCGACGGACGGAATCGTCGTGCGCGACAGCGACTTCTGCGGCGCGGCCGACTCCACTAACGCGCAGATTCGCGCCGGCGGCGAAGTACAGATCGTGCGGTGCCGCATTTCGGTGGGGCCGGCGGCGAGGGCCGCCGTCGAGGCGCCCGGCAGCGCGGTGTCGCTGACGGACTGCTCCTTCTCGCTGAAGGGCGCGACGCCCGCCGTGGCCGTGGTGAACAAGCCGCTGAGAGGGCTGCGCGCGCTGCAGCTGACCCTCTCCGGATGCGAGGTGGGCGGCGGAGACGGGCCGGTGATCCGCTTCGCAGAAGGGTGCCTCGTCTCGCTCATGGGGGTGTACGATCTGCGCGCGGTCGGTGCGAGCGGAGTCCGCAAGGTGTTCTCGTTCGAGAAGGCGCCGACGGCTGCGGAGCTGGAGGAGCTCGTCGCCGGGGCGAGGGGACGCCCGAAGCTTCCGGTTCTGGAGTCGATTTCCTTCGCCACGTCTGGCGTGGGCGGGGAGGCGTTCGACCTGTCCCTGCCGGAGACGCTTGAAGCGTGCCGGGCCGAGATCCCCGCCGGCGTTCTGCGGCGCAGGCAGTTCCACCCCACGCGGTGCGAGTTCCCGGAAGCGGAGTTCGCGGACGGCTCCATCGGCTCGGAAATGCTGAACGACGAGAAAAACCCCGACGACACTGCGAAGCTCCGCGCGCTCCTGGCGAAGGCCGCCGGGGCGGGCGGCGGAACGGTTGTGCTGCCGCCCAGGTGGATCAAGCTGACGGAGACGGTCGTGCTGCCGGACAACGTGAAGGTGACGTGTCGCGGGCGCGCCGTCGTTTCCCAAATGAACGACGCCGGCCCCATCTTCCGCGTGGAGGAGGGGAGCCGCGCGATGGTGGAGAACGTGGAGTTCCGCTGGGGCGCGAACGCGCTCGAATGCGCGGGGCGCAGGGGCTTCGCGCAGCTGCGCAACTGCTACTACTACGACCAACTGCGCGAGGCCGTCCATGCCGAGGCCGGCGCGGGCGGCGGCTTCCGCGTGGAGGTCGTCGGCGGAGTCGCCAACACGCCCTATCTGTACAGGGGCAACGCGTCGCCGGCCGTGTTCGACGGCGTGTGGTATTCCATGCGCACCAACCACAAGCGCGAGGAATGGGTGGAGAGCGTAAGCGGCATAGTGAACCTTCCGGGCGGTGTGATGGAGATGTACGACGTCCTCGGCGTGCCGCTGGTGTTCGAGTGGTACAACAAGTCCATGCAGCCGTTGCCCGGCAACCCCGACAAGGGGCGGTTCCACGCGAAGTGGATCGACAACTACGGTACGCTTCGCACGTTCTCGTACCGCTTCGGCGGGGAGTGGGGCGGCATCACGCCGATCTACCATTTCGGAGCAGGCGCTTCGACGTACGTCGACGGGTGCTGTTCGTCCACGCGCAACGGCCGGCTCAAGGCCGGCCACGCGCAGGTGCTGGCCGACGTCGCCGAGCCGGACGCGACGATAGCCAACCATGTGACCTTCAATTTCAGCGACCGCCCGGCGGCCTATGCCGCGAAGTTCGACGAAGAGGGCAAGCCGAAGCCAGTCAAGGCGAAGGTCGTCAACTGCTTCCCATTCCGCCGGTGAGGCTCTGCGCTTCCCCGGTGTGACTTGGCGGTTCCGTTTTTGGTATAATTCTCGCCAAAGGAAATGCGAGGTCTGATCAAATGCGGATTGTCATGATAGGAGACGTCGTGGGGAGCCCCGGGCGGAGGATGCTGCGGCAAGAGCTGAAGCGCCTGAGGGGCTCGCTCGGCGCCGGCGCCGTCGTCGTGAACGCCGAGAACTGCGCCGCAGGCAGCGGCATAACCGCCGCGCTTGCCGGCGAGATCTTCGAGGCGGGTGCGGACGCGATAACGCTCGGCGACCACACGTGGGGGCAGAAGGAGTTCGCTGGGCAGATCGCCTCCGTCGAGAGGCTCGTGCGCCCCGCCAACTTCCCGTCCGAATGCCCTGGCCGCGGCTGGTGCGTCGTGACCATGCCGACGTTCCGCTTCGTCGTCGTCAACGTCCTGGGCCGCGTCTTCATGAACCCCGTGGACTGTCCGTTCAAGGCGATGGACCGCGTCCTCGCCGAGGTGCCGAAGGACGTCCCCGTGTTTGTCGACTTCCATGCCGAGGCCACCAGCGAGAAGATCACGATGGGCCACTATCTTGACGGGCGTGTCACCGCCGTCGTCGGCACGCATACGCACGTGCAGACGTCCGACGCGATGCTGCTGCCCAAGGGGACGGCCTATCTCACCGACCTCGGCATGACCGGCCCCTACGTGTCGTCCATCGGCCGCGACCTCAGGCCCGTCACGCGCAAGTTCGTGACCGGCATGCCGTCGCGCTTCGAGGTCGCGGATGGCCCGTCCACGATGGAAGGCGCGATCATCGACTTCGATCCGTCCACGAAGAGGGCGTCGTCGATAGAGACGTTCCGGATCAGGGAGCAGGGCTGAGGGGGCGGGAGGTCTTGGGCGGTCTGGAAGATCCGGGGGCGAAGGGCGAAGCTGCTGCGGATGCGCGCGAAGGCGTGCGCGTCGTCGCCGAACTCGTGCGTAAGGCCGGCGGCCGCGCCCTGATGGTGGGCGGCTGCGTGCGCGACAGGCTGCTTGGGCGAGCCCCCTCCGACCTTGACGTGGAATGCTTCGGGATCTCCGCGGAGGACCTGCGGCGCGTCCTCGCGGAACGCTTCGAGCTCGACCTCGTCGGTGCCTCGTTCGGCGTCATCAAGCTCCACCACTTCGACATCGACGTCGCGATGCCGCGCCGCGAGACAAAGCTCGGCCTCGGGCATCGTGCGTTCGAGATGGCCTACGACCCGACGCTTACCGTCCGCGAGGCGTCGGCGAGGCGCGACTTCACCGTCAACGCCATATACGAAGACCCGCTCACCGGCGAGGTCGTCGATCCGTGGGGAGGGCGCGCCGACCTGGAGCGGCACGTGCTTCGCCACGTCAGCGACCACTTCCGCGAGGATCCCCTCAGGGTGCTGCGCGGAATGCAGTTCGCGGCCAGGTTCGACCTGGAGCCCGCGCCTGAGACGATATCGGTCTGCCGCGCCATGACGCCGGAGGGCCTTCCGCCGGAGCGGCTCTTCGCGGAGTGGGAGAAGCTGCTCGCGAAGGGCGTGCGGATATCGAGGGGACTGGCGTTCCTCAGGGAGACCGGATGGGTGCGGTACTATCCGGAGCTCGCCGCGCTGATTGGCTGCCGGCAGGACCCCGAGTGGCATCCGGAGGGCGACGTGTGGAACCACACGCTGTGCTGCCTGGACGCTTTCGCGCGCCGCCGCGACGAGATCGGCCGCAACGCCTGCGAGGACGTCGTTGTCGGCTTCGCGGTGCTTTGCCACGACTTCGGCAAGCCTTCCTGTACCGCATACGATCCGGTCAAAAAGCGCATCCGCTCGCTCGGGCACGACGAGGCGGGGGTCGAGCCGACTCGTTCCTTTCTGCGCAGGCTCACGAACGAGGACCGCATCCTCAGGGAGGTGCCGCCCCTCGTGCGGTTCCACATGCGGCCCTTCGCGATGTGGAAGGACAGGGCTACGGACGCCGCGATACGCCGCCTTGCCACGCAGGTGGTGCGCATCGACAGGCTCGTCCGCGTCGCTGCGGCGGACGACGAGGGGCGTCCGCCGTTCCCGAGCGAACCGGAGCCGCTCGAGTGGCTTGCCGCGCAGGCCGAGCGCCTTCGCGTGGCCGATTCGGCGCCGAAGCCGCTTGTGATGGGCCGCCATCTCATCGGCCTGGGCATGAAGCCGGGGCCGGAATTCGGCAGGCTGCTTAAGGCCGCCTACGAGGCGCAGCTCGACGGGCGCTTCTCGACTGCGGAAGAGGGCGTGGCGCTGGTTTGTAACCTTTTGCCGTGCGGAGTGTAGACAGAACGAAGAACAGAAAAAGGAAGGAGACTAGACATGGCAATCAACCTCTCTAACGTCAACATCACGATCCAGCAGTTCCAGGCGGTCGCGTCCGGCGTGATCAACGCCGGCGAGGTGCGCCTCACCAGCGACCATTCGATCGACAAGGTCAACCACCACGTAGGCTGGTTCTTCAGCAACAACACGCATCTTTCACACGCCGAGGTGCTCGCGATCAAGGACGCGTTCGTGCGCGCCCTCTCGCAGAGCGGCGTCAGCGCGGATGCGATCGCCGGCATCCGCCGCGACCTCGGCCTTGCGCCCATCGGCGAGAAGGACGCGACTCTCGCGATGCGCAGCCTCAAGCCGCTTTCGCGCCAGGAGATACGCGAGATCCTCGACCTCCACGCGCGGGAGATCAACGCCACCGTCGGGCAGGGGACGATCCGCACCGACGATGAGCTCCACGCGCGCTACACGCAGCAGCAGCGCGACGAGTACGCTCAGACGCGCCGCGCCGCGAACGCCGCGCTGGCGCAGTCCCGCCAGGTCGTCTTCGACCGCGCCATCGGCGACGTGCAGTCCATCATCGCCGGCGACGTCCATTTCCGCACCCCGGCGGAGCGCGACCGGCTGATCGCGGCGGCCGAGCGCATGAAGGCGTTCATCCTTGAGCGCTCCCCCAACGGCGTCCCCTCGACGGAGCCTGGCGCCACGATGCAGTTCGGCCGCCAGTCCGACGGCTTCAACATGACCTTCTCGCTTGGCAGGAGCGCGGCGGAATTCCTGAAGTGCCTTGACGACACGCTCCTCGCGCTGCGGTGCAGCAGCCAGTCGAAGACCGTCAATTCCAATCCCGTCCAGCCCGACATGCCGGCCCTGGCTCCGACGCTGTCGCCGGTCGAGTACAAAAAGGCAATGCGCGAGGGCGCGGACGGCGACGACGCCAAGCTGACGCACGAGATGAAGACGATGCGCTCCGAGGTGCTCTCCGAGCTCCGGACGCGATTCGGGGCCGACATCGTGCCCCAGAACGCCAGCTTCTCGGCCTTCGTCTTCGACAGCGTCTTCAGCGACGCGTTCGGCGACGTGGAAAACGGCGGCCAGCGCCGGACGTACGACGAGATGAAGGCCAGGCTCGTCGAGGGCGCGTCGCGCGAGGCGGCGCGGCGGTTCATGGTCGGCGCCCTGAATCCGATGCTCCAGGCCGCGGGCGTGCAGGCGGACAAGAACTCCGCCGTCGCCTCGGCGCTGCTCCAGCGCCACCCGGAGATTCGCAACCGCATCGCCGCGGCGACTTCGCCCGAGGCCGCCCGCGCGGCGATCGAGGAGTTCCGCCAGCAGATCGATGCGTGCATCCGCAGGCAGGCCTCCATCGACAGGTACCGCGGCGCCTCCGCCGACTGGTACCGGGAGGCTCTGGCGAACGAGCTCCACATCCCCGTCTCGTCGCTTGCCGGCAGGGCCATAAACACGACCCGCCTCTCCACGACGACGCTGCGTCTCGCCGACGACATCGGAATCGGCGCCAACCCCGCCGACACCGACCAGCAGATCGAGCAGGCCTTCCGGGCGCACGTCGCAAGCGCCGTCGCCGAGCGCGTCGCGATGCTGCGCAAGGTCGAACAGCTGCAGGTCTTCGGCGACGTGCGCGACATCATGATCGAGACCGTCCTGATGGCCAACAAGGTCGGGGACTTCGCCCTGGCCGCGCTCAAGGACGTCGTCGACGCGATACCCGTCGGCGACCTCGTCGTCGCGCTGGACACAGGCACAAACGACGAGATCTTCACGCAGATGGGCATTGTCGCCCGCGCCGTGCGCGACGCCGCGAAGAACGCCGTAGGCGCCCATGACGGCATGGTCGAGGAGGTGGGGACAGCCGGGAAGCTGGCTCTCGTCATGGCGCTTTCGAAGCGGCCTGAGGTCTTCAACCTGATGCGGGACTTCTTCCTGCGGCCGGACATCCAGGACTTCAACCCCACGAGCCTGTTCCACCTCACGGACTTGGAGGACGTCAAGGGGAACGCCAACGTGTTCTTCGAGATGTTCAGGCTTGACGAGCCCGTCGCCGAGTCGAACGCCGCGCTCGCGGACCAGCTCGACAAGCCCGGCGTGCCGCCGATCGTCGCTCGGGCGCTCTACCAGGCGCTGGACAGCCTCGGCTTCGACGACCTCCGCATGGAGGAGAAGGCGAAGCTGCTCTCCGGCTACGACGGCAAGAAGCTTGCGCAGCAGGTGCGCAAGTCCACGCAGGCCGTCACCCCCTATCAGCTGCAGGCGCTCGTCCGGATGCAGTTCGTGCAGCAGGCCGCCCACCACGCCGTGATCCGGCGCGTCGCGGAGGTCGCAAGGCAGAACGGCATCGACCCGACCGGGCTGGACGACTTCTGCGCCGAAGTGGCCTTCAGGCGCGACGGCGGCCTGCGCGGGAGCCTCGTCGCCGCGATCGCCGACGCCGCCAACAGCGGGAAGAACGTGGCGGAGGCCGTAAAAGGGCTGCTCGCCCAGCAGGACGCGGTGCTGCTCGCCGCACTCCGCTCCTTCGACGAGATCCGCCGCGTGAACGCAACGGCCTGGACGACCGTCGTCAACGGCATTTCCGATCGCGCTGGCATCGATAGAAACATCGTCGAGACGTACCTGAACGCCGACGGCCTGCTTCTCGAAGGCGGAGGTGCGCTCAACTTCCTGCGCGGCGACGTCAAGGACAAGCTCGTCAAGCCCGAGACCGACATCTCGGCATGGGACACCGCCGCAGTCCGCCAGCTCGCCGAAAAGCGCGTCCAGTCGTTCATAGAGAAGAAGGTTGGCTTCATCGCCGCAATCTACGACCTTGAGGTGTCCGACTCGACCCGCGGGGCGCTTATGGTCGAGACGCTCGAGCAGCGCTCCTACACCGACCGCGACCTTCCGGACGCGGCGAAGACGATCCTGGAGCGCGGGGAAATCCGCGCCGCCTTCCAGTTCGCCAAGGCCGTCCTCGTCCCGGACAAGGTCGAGAAGTCGACGACCGAAGAGATCTTCAGCGTCCTCCAGCAGGTCAGCGCGCGCCTCAACGACGCGGTCGAAGCGGTTCTGCCCGAGGAAAAGCGCCTCAAGATGGACAACGACGACTATGCCGTCCTCAAGGACATCCTCAACGCCGCGTTCGTGGACTTCTGCGGCGACACGCTTCTCGCCGCCGCCGCCCGCCTTGTTGCCGCCGACAGGTTCGCCGCGATCGACGAGGTCGGCATAGCGGCCCACCAGCGCTACAACAACGACTACATGGACGCGTTGAGCATAATCAACGAGGCGGGGCAGGTCGTCCCAGACGCCGCCGCCGCCCGCGCCGCCAGCAAGAACGCCGCCGCCGCCGCGCTGGGCCGCAGGCTGTTCGCCGCCATCACCACCGCGCTCAACGACGAATGGCTGCCGGTCGCCGAGGCCGACGCCGTGCGCAAGGCGACGGCAACTACCGAGCAGAAGGCCCGCGCCGCCGCCGTCGTGAAGCGCGCCCCCGCGCTCCTGGACCGCTACGCAGCCGGGATGGACGCCGGGCAGCGCGCCGCGCTGAAGACGTTCATGATCACTCTTGACCTGCGCGACGAGATGCTTGAGGCGAGCGAGGGAGCGATTCGCGCCAAGGCGGACGAGATCAAGCTCTCGGACGGCTTCGACGTCCAGGGCTCCGCCTCCGCCGGGACGGCGCTCTCGCTTGGCTACGTCGCAAGCGAGCTGGCGATGCTGGAGCGCGTCGCCGACCTCTACAGCAAGGCGACCGGCTGCACCATGGTCGAGGCGCGCGCCGCCGCCCTTGACAACGCGAGCCCCGCCCGCCGCCTCTACGCCTATGGCGGGCGCTTCACCGCATCCGTCGAGAACTTCCGCGCCGGCCTTGCGCTGCTCGGAACATTCAAGAACTGGTTCGCCGCGACCAATGCCGCGCTGGATCCGCTGCGGGTCCACAACCCGGTCATACCCGAGGGGGCGAGCCTCACAGTGCTCAACGCCAGCACCGCCTATTTCAGGGAGGACGCCGAATACGCGTACGAGAAGTTCATCTTCGAGCACCTGGCGATCGACGAGACAATGCCGCTCGCCGCCGACGACCCGGAGGCGATCTTCGGCATGGAGCACAACCCGGTCACGCGCTTCGTCGGCCGCTCCTACGTGACTTCGTGCGTCAACACGTTCGCGCAGGTGCCGCCCGAAAAGCGCGTCGTCCTGTTCGCCGTGTTCGACCTGCTGGCGCCGCTCCCCAGGACCGCCGCGGACCTCTACGTGAACATGCACGGCCAGCTCAGCCTGGAAATCGTGGCGCGCGTACTCGCCCACCTCGACGAGATAGACGAAATGCGCAAGAACGGGACGCTTACGAAGGAAAGCTTCTGCAGCCGGTTCCTCACGGACATCCCCGGGGCTGCGGGAATGACCATAAAGCAGATGGCCGATGTCGTAACCAACAGGCTCGACAACGACATCCGCCCCGGTCAGCTCAACGGCGACTACCAGGCCATGATGAGCATTTCCTTCATGATGCAGAACTGCGGATGCACGATTGAAGAGGCCGTGGCCGCGATACTCGCGAAGAAGACGCTGCCGAAGGCGCCCTACGTCGCCGAGGCCAACGGAGGCATAGCCGAACTGCGCAACGACGCCAGCGGCGGGCGCACCCAGATGGTCATGGACCTCGAGCGCCCGAACAACGCCACCTACATCAAGAGCAGGCAGCTTGTCCTGAAGCCGGAGGAGAACGTCTTCACCGTGGCGTTCCCGGACGGCACGAAGCTCAAGAGCGCAAGCACCGCCGAGGCGAAGGTTATCGCGGACAAGGTCGCGGCTTTCTGCGGCAGCGTCCACCCGGTGCAGCTGAACGCCGTGTTCTTTGCGCTTACGCAGGCGAGCTCGGCTTCCGTCGTCGGCGCCTTTGCCGCGCAGGACATCCACAATACGGAGCACATGCCGCTCACCTACACGCTCGCGAAGGACGCCGAGACCGGCGTCGTCACCATCCGCTACTCGGAGCCGGCCGGCTTCCCCGTGAAGTTCCACTGGGAGACTACCATCGACCTCGACGGCGTCGCTCATAGCAACCAGATGGTCGTCGAGTAGCGGCGGCGCCGGGCGCATCCGCGACATTCGCAGCATGTGAGGCAGAAAACGCCGAAGCGCCCTTGCGACATGCGAGGGCGTTTTGCTATAATTCACCCGTTCCGCCCGAAGGGGCGGGGCGATAGATTTCCCGCGCGAGAAAGGCGAAACAACGGGCGCTAATCCGCGTTTGGGATGGAGAGTGGACAATGTTGGCATTGAACGATAGAATTGAAATAAATCCTGCGACCTGCCACGGCAAGCCTGTCGTGCGTGGTACGCGTGTCATGGTTTCGCAGATTCTCGGTGCGCTTTCGGGCGGAGATTCCATTGATGAAGTTCTAATGGATTATCCAAGCATATCGCCCGAGGACTTGTCTGCCGTGTTCGCATTTGCAGGTTCTCTTGCGCAGTTTGAGGACATGCCGTATACAGAGCGGACAACGGCATTATGAAGTTTCTCCTTGACGAGAACTTTCCCCGATCTGCCGCAGAAGTGATAGCTGAATGTGGACACACGGCCATTCCGTTTGAGGAGGGTTGCAGTTTTGGCGACGATGATGAATCGGTCTTTGCCTCTGCCCAGCGTCTTGGCGCGACGATTCTGACGTCTGACAGGGATTTTTACCATACTATGCCGCTTTTGCACCCATTACATTCTTGGATTGTAGTGGTTGCACTTCGCCAACCGAATCGTGCCGCGATTCATTCGCGCCTCAAGTGGTTCATGGAGAATGTCGAAGAGCCTTTGGACAATCGTGTATTTGTTTTACGTGATTTTTCATATCGGACACGTTGACATTGCCGATGGATCCCTTGGTTAGCTGGCATTTGCTTGCCAGCCTGTCGGGGACACTCCCCCCTCGTTTTCCCCCGTTTCAACTGGGGACAGTCCCCCAGGGTGCTAATCGTACGGAAATAATTCTCTCCCAAGAATGTGGTATTATGCTCACGTCCGGTGGGGACTGTCTCTGCCGGGCGAACAAAACCACAAGCGAAAGGAGAGAATCAGATGGCAAGGACAAGGAGGATCAAGTTCACGGACCGCGACGCGCTGCACCACGTCACCTCGCGGGTGTCCGGCAGGCAGATGCTGCTCGCG
>JAFRBA010000237.1 GCA_017405115.1 Kiritimatiellia bacterium | reverse complement strand
CGGCGCCGCCATTGCCGCCAATGCCCGCCGCGCCGCCGCCGCCGCCGGCACCGCCGGCGCCGCCGTAGCCGGAACGGCCATGATCTTCGTCGCAGTCGACGTCTGCGTTCTGGCCGTTCTCGCCGTTGGCGCCGATACCGCCATTCCCGCCGGACGCGTTGAGCGTGCCGGCGCCGGTTATGATCAAGGTGGAGCTCGACGGCACTTCTATGCCGGCTCCCGCACCGGAAGTGCCGCTTGCAGCGCCGCCCTTCAGGGTCAGCGTCTTGCCCGCCGGTATGTAGATGACCACCGTGGAATTCGCATTGACCGTGTACGCGCTCAGGCCGAGGCCGGCGGTCGCGCTGATCTCGGTGTCGTCGATTGTGTAGATGGTCTTGTCGACGAGAGTCTTCCTGCCGCCCGTCCCGATCGCCTGGGTCTTCGTGAACCCAGCCTCCGCAAGCGACGGCGCAAGGACGAAAAGCGCCAGGGCGAGGGCTCCCGCCCACGCCTTCGATTTCCTGGACCTGTCGCTTTTCATCATAGACTCCCCCACACCCTTTACTACATACCCGTCACAAGTGCGTATTATACCAAATTTTCTCGTGCATCTCATCCGTGACTACGGCCAACAACGATTGATGCCTATATGGCACAGCGCCCGTTTTAGCAGAAGAGGCCAGAATCTGATATAATACGCGGCGTTCCTTCAAAGGATTAAATAATGGAATAAACGAGTCGATAAGTGGCTTTAACTTTGTCGTAACCAAAATGCTCGTTACGTGTATACAGCATGACGGAAAGGTAAATCCTGGGAACAAACACAAAACCTAACTGAAGAACAAAACAATGGAAATCAGTGCACAGTTTCATAGTTTCGTCAACTTCGCGCAAGCCGCCCACGCGGACGGAAAAGACAAGCAGATTGCGCGTGTAGGCATAGGGCCGCTGCTTCCGACCGAGGGTGCGGAGCTTTATAGCCGCACCATCGTCGCCGCGAGTGGCGACAGGGTTGCGACGCTATGGCGTTCGCAGACGAACAAGGACGAGAACAATGTGGCGCGAGACCTCTTCAAGCAGGCGGTGATCGACATGTTCGGCGGCATGAGCAATATCCCGAAGAATGTCATGGACGCCATGCTGATGAAGGATTACGGCAAAGGCAAGCCGCTCACCGCGCGCCGCATCCTCGCCGTACAGGCGGAGGTGGAAAAGGCGTCCGCCCAGTTCGACACGGCGCTGGCAGCGGCCAAGGCAAACTGCGCCGGCGTGTATGATGTCTATGCGATATACGAAGGCCATCCGGGGCACAGCACGCGTGCCGTGCCGAAGGCGGACCTCGACCGCCTGGTGGAGACTGCCGTCAAGACGGCCCTCAAGGACAAGGACGCGCTCGAAATCGTCACAAAGCACCTCTCCAGCATTCTCGTTCGCGGCGATGCGCAGCTGCGTTCGCTGGACAGCGTGCAAAGCAGGGTGGCCGAACTCGTCCAGAATGTCGAGGAGCTCCGCACCGCCTCGGCCGGCAACAGGGAATTTTTCAAGGCCGGCTTGCTGATGCTCAATACCCTGGGCGGCAAGTCAGCCCAGAGCGGGATAATCACAAGCATCATACGCAGCGTCAACGCCGCCAACATCAGCGACATCAAGAAGCTGTCCGGCTCGTCGAGCGGCGTGGCGATCCACAAAGCCGTGGAGCAGTTCACGCGTCTGCAGGAGGACATCGCTCTTTCCTCCGGCGCAGAGGAGGCGTTTGACGGAGTGGAAGAGAAGGTCTCGGTGCGCGATTTCATCGCTCAGCTGGTCGTTGCGAAATGCGGTCGTTCGGCGGCCGCGAAGATCCAGTCGGCACTCAGCGGCGAAAATGCGCAGAAGCTGGCATTCATCTATAGTGCGTTCGCGGGCGGCAGTTACCCGAAGGCCGGCATTTCGCCCGGCCTTCAAGACCATATCGGCAATATGGCAGCCAGGGCGAAATCCATGCTCAACCGGTTACTGCTGTCGGTGGATACCTTAATGGGCATTGGCGCATCGGATTCCGAAGGCGTGGAGCCGTTCACCGGCCAGTTCCACACTGGAGATTTCGGCGCCGGGAAAATACTCGAAGACTTGAAGGCGGCGGCCAAGAAGCAGTCCACGAAGGTATACGAAGCTTTCATGTCCGGCTTCATTCAGGGCAACGGCCCCGCGGCGGACACCATACGCGGCTTGGTGACCGAGAGGATCGGATTGGAGCCACCCGCAAATCCGGAAGGCGAGTTCAGATTTGAGGCCAACAGGAACATCAGGTCGATGTTGAACTGGAACATCTGCGCCGACTCCAGGACTTTCGCGGTGGACGGCGGCAGGGATTCCATCTTCGCGAGGGATCTTGCGCGGAACATGAAAGTGATTCTGCCCGGCAACAAGCGGCTTTCGAAGGATTTCGACAAGGCTCTCGACGAGCTGGCCGAGTTCGTCACGAAGGGTGCCAAGAAGACGTTCGCCGAGCTTGACGCAAAGGAAAAGAACAAGGTGTACATCGTCTCGTCGCTGCTATCGCAGGAGACCGCCAAGGCCGCTTTCGACGGGCAGGTCGTGGCGTTTGACCCCGACAACTCCTTTCAGCAGATTGTAACCGGAAGCGATCAGAATACCGACGTGCGCGAGTTCAAGCTGAGCTTCGGCGAAGACGGCAAGCTCATGCTGGATTTTGAGGCGACCCAGAATCTTCAGGTGATCAGCGTCGGAAAGCGCATAGGCAAGACCACTACACACGCGACACCCCCTGGAAGCACGCTCAAGTCGAATGTTGAATTCAAGATTTCCGCTGGCGAGTTCGAGCGTCTGGCCGGTCTTGACTTCACCAAGTTCAACGACGATGCCACGTATACGCACATGGCGCAGAAGACGTGCAAGAACAAGCTCGGAAGAATTCCGACAACCTTCGCCGAAGAATTCAGGCTGAACATCAATGAGGTCAATACCGAATCTGCGATCAAGTTCGACTTCAAGGACGAGGAAATAGCGTAAGTGGCAGTTGCAAAACCTCCACGCATCTGGTAGGGCGGCGTGTCCCCACGCCGCCCTACCGCGCCGCCAATGTCGCCTAGAGCCTGGGCTCAGGCCACCTCCTCCTGCGTGAAGTCGGTGACCTCGAAGTGAGGCATGGCGTCGCCGAGCTCGGCGTCGGTGGCGTTCGTGGTCTTCTGCGCCATGCGCAGCAAATCGCCGGAATAACCCTATTGGAAGCGACGGTCTCGCTACATGTTGTTGGCGTTCCCGACCAGCACGTTGTTGAGCGACTTCAGGGTGTTGGAGATCATGTCGTAGGCCTGGTCTCGCTTGGTCGTCTGCGACTGCAGCTGGATCATCGTCTGCTGGCTGAACGAGTTCCTGGAGTCCATCTCTGCCTCGAGCGCGGAAATGAATTCCGTTGACTTGGAGTTCACCGTGCCGGTGGGCACGTTCTCGACGCCGGTCTGCCTGGTAAGGAAATCGTAGTAGGTCATTTCCTCGCCCTGGAACGTCAGCTTCTTGGTCTTCAGGTTCACATCGCCGTCCAGCGTATCGGTCTCGATCTTCGTCAGGCACTCGAGTATCTCGGTGTTGGTCTCGAGCGAGTTCATTATCTCCAGGACGCCGTCGACGTGCTGCCCCGTTATCGAGTCGTTGTAGCCCATCTCGAGGTCGTGCGCCCGCTTCAGGCAGAGCGCCATGACGAGCTGTCCGATGGAGAGGAGCCTCGGGGATCCGTCTGCGTTCTCGACGCCCTCAACGGTGTAGACGTCGGCCATGAGGTACTCGCCCGTGTCCGGGTTCTTCATCGAGAGATATATCTGATCCACGCCAATCGCCATATCGGGCTCCTTTCGCCTAAAGGCCTCAGTTGAGGAAATTCGCCGCGCCGTTGCTCTGCGACGTGCCCAGGGCGCGCACTATGTTGGACGACGCGGAGAACGCCACGTCGCGGCGGTTCACAAGCGTCTGCAGGTCGATCATGTCTGTCTGCTGCTGCTGCGTGAGCGCGTTGGCCTTGGCCTTGAGCGCCTCGATGGCCGTCATGCGCTTCGCGTAGGTGTCGATGTCGTCGGGCAGTCCGGTCGTAATGTCCAGCTCCGTCTCGCAGTACGACTTGATCGCCGGCCAGTCGCCGCCGCCGTCCGCGATCTGCGACATGAAGTCGGCGAGCTTCTCGAGCTTGCTGGAGCCCCCCGCCATGACGTTCATCTTCACGACGCTCTGCGCCTCGTACTCGGCGGCCGAGCGCATGGACACCGCTATCACGAGCTGCCCCAGGGTGAGGTGCGAGCCGCCCTCCAGCCCGGTCGCGTACAGGAAGACCTTGTCGCTCCCGGCGGGGGCGTAGCGGTTCGTCGAGATCTCTTCGAGGTATATCGCCACTACAGGTTCCTTATGAGGTTGCTTCTGGTGTCGCCGACCTTGCTCATGAGATCCGACGCCGTGGAGAACGCCTCGTCGCGGCGGTTCACGAGGGACTCGAGCCGCGTCATGTCCTTCTGCGCCTCGTTGTTCAGGGCGTCGATCTTGCTCTTCACCTTCTGAAGCCACTCCTCCACTTCGTACTTCGTCATCTTCAGGTCCGACCAGTCCAGCGTGCCGAACACCGCGATGAGGATGTCCTTCGACGACTGCTGCAGGCTGCCGGCGCGGTCGCTTCCCTTTGCGTCGCTGCTGAACTGGGCCTGGAGCTTCGTGAGGTCCGCGAGGACATTGCCGAGGTCCTCCAGCACCTTGTTCCTGGCCTGGATTTTCGTCGACAGCGGGGCGACCTCCCCCTCCACCGACGTTGCGCGCCTCTCTGCGATGGCGATCAGCACGTCCTGGAAGTCGAGATGCTTGCCGTCGAGGAAGAAGTCGCCGAACTGCACGCCCCACGACTGCGACAACGACACGTTTTCCGGTGATATCACTGCCATTTCAACCTCCTCTCCGTCAAAAGAACGCCCGCGGCCATCCGCTAGTCTCCGATATTGCCTATCGTGGAGGACGCCGCGTTGTTCGCCTTCTTGACGACCTTGGCGGCGTTCGAGTACGCGTTGTCGCGCTTCGAGATGTAGGACTGCAGCGTCACGATGTCCTGCTGGATGTCGTTGTCCTCCCTGTCGATCGCATACTGCAGGTTCGTCTGCGCCTTCTGCAGGTTGCCGAGCTTCATCGTGTTGGAGCCGTCCCAGGTCAGCGAGACGTCGTACTTCGCCGCGATGGTCTTCACATAGCTCGCGTTGTCGATCGTGAACTCGTCGGAGGATTTCGTCTTCTTGTTGATCCAGCCCATCGCCTTGGCGATGTAGGAGAGGGCCTCGCCGAGCTCGTCGATCTTCTGCTGCCTGGCCCTGACGACCTTGGCGTAGGCGCTTGTCGTGGACTCGATGGCGGTGGCCTGCTTGAACGCCGCGATTGCCACGGCATCCGCGAAATTCCTGCCGGAAACCCTGTCCACAGTGTACTGCACCTGCTGTACACCATACACAGAATTGTCCGTGATCGGTTCTGCTACTATCAGCTTGTCCATCGGTTCCTCTGCATCGGCGCTGCGCACATATTATACCATATCGTTTTTCCAGTCTGCAACGGGTGGCGGACGGCGGGAAAACGACTTTGCGCGACGGCGCGCGGCGGGGTAGACTCCCCGCCGCGCACCGGGACGCTACGCCTGGATGGCGTCGCGCATGGACTGGTTCTCGGCCTGGATCACGGCGGAGAAGAGCTGGATGACCTGGTCGATCAGCTTCTGCTCCTGCGAGAACAGGTCCTTCGTCTGGTCGAGCATCTCCTCCTCCTTCTTGGAGTCGGCGCCCTGACGCGTGGCCTCTGCGCTCCTCGTGGCCGAGAGGTTCGACGCCGTGGACTGCGAGACCTGGTTTATCGACTGGTTGATGTTGTTGATGCCGGCGAGCATGGTCATCTTGCGCTCGGCCGCCTTGAAGTCCGTGCGGTGCATGACGCGGTCGGTCGTGACATCGACGCGCGCCCTGGCGGCCGCGACGAGATCCTTCTGCTCGGAAGGCGACATCACGCCTGGCTCGGAGAGAAGCTGGGCCTCCTTCGCGAACGCCATCTCCATCTTCGTCTTGGCCGTTTCGACGTCGGCCTTGAGCTGGGCCTTGTCGGCCCCGGCAGGCGGGTTGTTGAGCCTTTCGACAGCGGTCTGGTACTTTTCCTCGTACTGCGCGGCGACGTCCTGCACGGTCTTGACGTAGTCGGCCTTGGCCTTGACAAGCCCGGCCTCTTTCGACGCGACCTTGTCGTTGGCAAGGCCGACGTCGCGCTGGGCCTGGGCCATTCTCACGTTCTGGTCGTCAACGCCCTTCTGCGCCGTGTCGTACTGGGTCTTTGCAGCCGTCTCCTCGGCCTTGGCGGCCTCGAGCCCGGCATTGGCCGTGTCGAGCTCGGCCTTGGCCGCGTCGCGCTCGGCCTTGGCCGCGTTTACGGCCTCTTCGCCCGCATTGCCGCTCACGGCCTGGTCGTAGGCTGCCTGCTTCTGGTTGTACGTCTCGGTCTTCGTCTGGACATCCGCCGTCTTCGCCTCAACCGCCGCGACCTTCTGGGCGTGTTCGTTCATGGCGGCGTCTCTCACCTGGACCTTGCCGTCGAGCACAGACCTGGTCTCCTCGAGAATCGAGGTCTTCGTCTGCAGTTCCCGCTTCGCATCGCTGCTCGCGGAGATTGCATCGTCGAGCTTGGTCTTGAGATCCCCGCCCCCGTCGACCGCGGTCTGGCGGTTGAAATCCCCTGTTACCTCGTTGGATATCTCGCCGCCGACCTTGTTCTGGACCTCGGCGAGCCTGGCGTGCGCATTCTGCGGGGTGTCCGTGTTCTGGAGTGCGGCGGAGTGCATCTTCGCCGCTTCCGCGCCGGACTGCGACATGATCTTGCTCTGCGTGCTCGCGGTGACGCCCTGCCAGGCCATCAGGCCCACCGAGGCGGCAGCGCTTATGAGGCCGGTCGTGATGCCGACGATCATGCCCACCATGGCGGCCGAACGCTGGTTGTCGGCCTGGTTCTGGATGGCCTTCTGGACGGCCAGGTTCTCGGCTGTGCGCATCTCGCGGGCCGCGTCGCGCTGCGACTGCGCCACCTCGATCATCAGGGCCATGAGCGCGTAGAGGTCGAAGAGCACCTTGCCCGTCGAATTGGACGCGACCGTCGACACAGCCGACTGGGTGTCAGAGTAGAGCTTGGCGATGGAGTTCTTCATCGTGGCGATCTGCTCGTCGGTGAAGCCCAGGCCCGTCTCCTTGAGCTTGTCGACAAGCCCCTCGAGCGTGCCCTGGTCGACCGTCTCCGGTATCTCGAGGTCGTTCGGGACGCTTACGCTCACCGTCCTCGTCTCTCCGCCGACGCTCGTGGTGATGGTGAAGTTCTGCTTGCCTTCGACGCTGTCCGCCTTCTGCACGTCGCCGATCGATGAAAGGAGCGATTCCCAGTTTACGCCCTTTGCCGCGGTGTTGATTTCGATGCTCATTGCATGGTTCCTTTCTTTCTTGGGTCGTTAGTCGCCAGCCGTCAGTGGCCGGTCATCCTGTCTACACGCCGGGAGTCCGAAGGTTACACTTTTTTCGG